>NZ_JBICMC010000105.1:0-93051 GCF_043106005.1 Pseudomonas sp. GLN_2
TGGCTGGACAGCTCGCTCAACGCCCGGTAGCTCATGCGCTGGTCGCCGAACAGCAGTGCCGTGGCGTCCGGCTGGCGACGCGCCTGCGCCTCGAACAGCTGGTGCACGCGCCAGTCGCCGGGGTAGTCGGTGGCGGTGTCGTTAAGGTCGTGCAGCACCGCTTGCGTCTGCTGCGGGCTCAGCATCGGCAACTCGCCCACCGGCTGTTGCGGCTGGGCTACCACACTGTGCAGCAGGTGCTGCCAATGCTGCCCCATGCGCTCGACGCTTGGCGCGTCGAACAGGTCGGTAGCGTAGGTCAGCGATGCCCACAGGCCATCCGCGGTCTCGACCGTGTCCAGGGTCAGGTCGAACTGGGCGTTCACTTCTTCCCACGCCAGCACTTCCACGCTCAAGCCTGGCAGCTGTGTGGCCCCTGGCAGCCGGCGCTCGGCGCTGCGATGGTTGAACATGACCTGGAACAACGGGCTGCGGTTCAGGCTCCGTTCGACCTGCAGCGCATCCACCAGTTGCTCGAAGGGCAAGTCCTGGTGCGCCTGGGCCTCCAGCGCAGTGGCCTTGACCTGCTGCAACAGGCGGACGAACGGCTGGTGCGTATCGATGTCGGCCTTGTGCACCTGGGTATTGACGAAGAAGCCGATCAGGCCTTCGGTTTCCTTGCGCGTGCGGTTGGCGACCGGCACGCCGACGCGGATGTCCGACTGCCCGGTATAGCGGTGCAACAGGCACTGGAAGGTCGCCAGCAACAGCATGAACAGGGTCACCCCTTCGCGCCGTGCCAGTTGCCGCAGGCCATCGGCCAGTGCCGGGCTCAGTGGCAGGTCGATGCGGGCGCCACGGTAGCTGCTGTGCAACGGCCGCGGGCGGTCGCTGGGCAACGCCAGCACAGGCTGTTCACCGCCCAGCTGGGCGGTCCAGTAGGCTAGCTGGCGCTGCCGTTCGCCGCCATCCATCCATTGGCGCTGCCAGGCGGCATAGTCGGCGTACTGGATCGGCAACGCCGGCAGGCTGGCAGGCTGGCCGCTGCTGTACGCGCGATACAGGTGCACCAGCTCCTGCACCATCAGCGCCAGCGACCAGCCATCCGAGACAATGTGGTGCTGGGTGATCAGCAACACATGATCGTCCGGCCCCAGGCACAGCAGGCTGGCCCTCAGGAGCGGGCCCTGGGCCAGGTCGAACGGCTGGCGGATTTCTTCGGTGATACAGGTGCGCAGCCGCGCCGCCCGGTCCTCGCCAGGCGCCAGGGCCAGGGTGTGCCTGGCAATGCTCACCGGCGCGGGGGCATGGATCACTGGCGTAGTGCGCTCACCGTCAGTGGCGAAGGTGGTGCGCAGCGACTCGTGGCGCGCCACCAGCGCATCGAAGCTTTGCTGCAGGGCAGCCAGGTCCAGTGTGCCACGCAGGTTCAGCGCACTGGGCAGGTGATAGGCGGCGCTGTCTGGCTCAAGGTGCCAAAGAAACAGCTGCCGCTCCTGGGCGAAGGACAGCGAAAGCGGCTCGGTCGGATCGCGTCGAAAAACAGGTGCCACGCTGTACAGATCGACACCTTGCTGCTTGAGCAGCACCGCCAGCGCCTTGCGTTGCTTTGCCGACAGTGTTGCTACCGATTCGATTAACTTTTGCACGCCCTTCCCCTGTCAAGAGATCAGATTTTCCAGATCTTCGGCTGATAGACGTTTGAGGGCCTCCAAGGATTTAGCCAAGGCATCGTTGACCGCCTGGGTGTGCGGCTGAGCACCAGCGATCTCGGCGCAGTAGGCTTGCAGGTCGTGGGTGGTGAACAGCGCCTTGACCGCTGTTTCCAGCTTCAACTGCTCACGCAGGCGCACGGTGACCTGGGTGGCCAGCAGTGAATGCCCGCCGAGGTCGAAGAAGTTGTCGGCAAGGCCGACCTGATCGACGTGCAGCACCTCCTGCCAGATCTGCGCCACTTGCTGCTGCAGCTCACTCTGGGGTGCCAGGTAGGCCACCCGGGCGACACTCAGGTCAGGAGCAGGCAGCCGGTTGCGGTCAAGCTTGCCATTGGGGGTGTGGGGGAAGGTTGCGACGAACGTCGTCCAGGTCGGCACCATGTACTCCGGCAACACGCTGCGCAGTTGCCGCTTCAGCGCCTCGCCCAGTGCCTCCCGCGTTTGCGCATCGTCGACCACGGCCACGTCCTGCGGCACCAGGTAAGCCACCAGCTGCTGGCCACCAGGCCCCGGCCGGGCGACTACCGCCGCTTCGCGAATGGCGGGATGACGCGCCAGTTGTGCCTCGATTTCACCGAGTTCGATACGATAGCCACGCATCTTCACTTGCTGGTCGATTCGCCCGAGGTATTCCACCACACCCTCGGCCCGGTAACGCGCCAGGTCGCCGGTGCGGTAAAGCCGTTCACCGTTCCCGGCGAACGGGTCGGGGACGAAACGCTCGGCGGTCAGCCCTGGCCGCTGGTAATACCCGCGCGCCAGCCCCGCCCCGCCAATCAGCAGCTCGCCAGCAACGCCAACAGGGACTGGCGCCAGGTCCTCACCCAAAAGGTAGAGCCGGGTATTGTCCAACGGCCTGCCTAGCAACGCCTGCGGCCTGGCGGGCTGCAAGCGGTGCAGCGCCGACCAGATGGTGGTTTCGGTCGGCCCGTACAGGTTCCACAACGGCCCGCCCAGGGCGAGCAGCCGCTGGGCCAGGTCATCGCTCAGCGCTTCGCCGCCACACAGCTTCGTGCAGCCGGCCAGCACCTCGCCGCGGCCGCTGTCTAGCAGCATGCGCCAGGTCGAAGGGGTGGCCTGCAGCACGGTCACTGACTGCTGCGCTACCAGCTCCAGCACCCGCTGCGGGTCCTGTGCGGTATCCGGACCGGCCAGGACCACGCAGGCGCCCTGCACCAGCGGCAAGTACACCTCCAGCCCGAAGATATCGAACGAGAACGTAGTCAAGGACAACAGGCGGTCGCCGGTAGCCAGCCCCGGCGCCTTGGCCATGCTGGCGATGAAGTTGACCAGCGCGCCGTGGGGCACCATCACCCCTTTTGGCCTCCCGGTGGAGCCCGAGGTGTAGATCATGTAGGCAAGGTGCTCGGCCGACAGCTGCGGCTGCGGGTTGTGCACACCGTAGGCTGCCGCGTTGCAGCCACTGCCCAGCGGGTGTTCGGGCGCCAGCAACAGGCACTGGACCGTGGCCGGTATCGGCAGGCGTGCCTGGAGCGACGGCTGGGTCAGCAGCAGCCTGATGCCGCTGTCCTCCATCATGTAGGCCAGCCGCTCGTCCGGGTAGTGGGGGTCCAGCGGTACATAGGCACCCCCGGCCTTGAGCACGGCCAGCAAGGCGACGAGCATCTGTGGCGAGCGTTCGAGGGCCACCCCGACGTTGACGTCCGGCCCCACGCCGCCTTCGATCAGGCGCCAGGCCAGGCGGTTGGCGTGTTCGTTGAGTTGCTGGTAGCTCAACGTCTGGTCTTCGAACTGCACGGCCGGTGCATGCGGTGTGGCATGGGCACGCTGCTCGATCAGGTGCTGGATACAGGCGTCGGCAACCGGCACCGCCGTGTCATTCCAGGCCTGGCCGATCACGTCCAGCTCGCGGTCGCTGAGCAGTGGCAACGCAGCGATTCGCTGACCCGCGTCGGCCACGATGCCGTCCAGCAATTGCAGCCAGTGCCCGGCCATTCGCGCTATGGTGGTGGCATCGAACAGATCGGTGGCGTAGTTGAAAGAAGCGCCGATCTGCCCTGGCGCTTCGAAGGTTTCCAGGGTGAGGTCAAACGGCGCGGTGCGCGTTTCACCAGGCAAAGCCTCGATACGCAGCGCTGTGTCGCTGGCGGCCTGCTGGCCATTGCCCTGGCGCTGGTGGTTGAACATGACCTGGAACAACGGGCTGTGGCTCAGGCTACGCCCCGGCTGCAAGGCTTCGACCAGTTGTTCGAACGGCAGCTCTTGATGGGCCTGGGCGTCGCTGGCGGCCTGGCGGGCTTGCTGCAACAGCGCGCGGAAGGTCTGCTGCGGCTCGATTTGCGCGCGCAGCACCTGGGTGTTGACGAAAAACCCGATCAACCCTTCGGTTTCTACCCGGTTGCGGTTGGCGATGGGCACACCGACGCGAATATCCTGCTGCCCGCTGTAGCGCTGCAGCAAGGCCTGGAACGCGGCCAGCAACAGCACGAACAAGGTCACCCCTTCGTGGCGGGCCAGGTCTTGCAGGCGTTGGCACAGTTCGGCCGGCAAGCTGAAGTCGTGCCGTGCGCCGCGGTAGCTCATCAGCCCCGGGCGGGGCCGATCGGTCGGCAGTTCCAGCACCGGCTGCTGGCCACCCAGTTGCGCTTGCCAATAGGCCAGCTGCCGCTCGCGCTCACCGGCCTCCATCCAGCGCCGTTGCCAGATGGCATAGTCGGCGTACTGGATGGGCAGCGGCCGAACAGCCACGGCATGCCCTTGGCAGCAGGCACTGTAACCCTGCAGCAGTTCATCGACCATTACCTTCAGCGACCAGCCGTCAGCGGCGATGTGGTGCACCACCAGGCTGAGCACATGGTCCTCGGCCGCCAGGCGCAGCAACGCCACGCGCAACACGGGGCCGTGTTGCAGGTCAAACGGCTGCTCCCGATGGGCTTCGACGAAGGCCTGAATCTGCGCCTGCTCATCGCCCACACCGCGCTCACGGCATTCAATCGCTACCGTCAGCTGTGGGGCGATTTGCTGGCGTGGGCCACCGTCGCGGCTGTCATGGGTGAACGTGGTGCGCAAGCTCTCGTGCCGCGCCAGCAGCGCATCGAAACTGCCTTGCAAGGCCTGCAGGTTCAGCGGGCCATGCAGGCGCAGGCTGACCCCGATGTTGTAGGCAGTGCCCTGAGGCTCCATCTGCCACAGGAACCATTGGCGCTCCTGGGCAAACGACAACGGCACCACGGTGGTGTCGTCGCGCACCAGCGGAATGGGCAGGTTGGCCGGGGACACGCCCTCTTCAAGCATTTTCTGCAGGTATTGGCGACGCTTTTCCAGCGGCAGATTGATGAAGCGCTGAGCAATTTTCGTGGCGACTGCGGTGTCCATCACACCTCCTCCATTTCGTCCAGCAGAGCCGACAGCTTGCTGAGTGTTTGTGTGTCCGCCGGCGCAGATGCCTGGGCCAGCTGTTCGGCGAAGCTCGCCAGGGTCGGGTGCTGGAAAATCAGTTGCGGGGTCAGGCTCAGGCCGAGTTCCAGTTGCACCCGCGATACCACGCTCACGGCCAGCAATGAATGGCCGCCCAGTTCGAAGAAGTGGTCGTCCAGGCCCACTTGCTCAAGTTTGAGCACGTCCTGCCAGATGGCTGCCAGCTGCTGTTCAAGCTCGCTGCGTGGGGCGCGATAACCGTGCTGCAACAGGCTGGCATCGGCCTTGGGCAGGGCCTTGCGGTCGAGCTTGCCGTTGGCTGTCAGCGGCCACCGGTCGAGCAGCAGCAGGTGCGCCGGGACCATGTAGTCCGGCAGCGCTTCCTTCAACTGTTCGCGCAGTTGCGCGCGCAGCCCGGCCTGCTGCTCCAGCGCTACCTCGGCAGCGGGGATCAGGTAGGCCACCAGCTGCTGGCCGGTCGCGCCTTCCTGGGCCAGCACCAGGGCCTCGCGCACCTGCGGCTGGGCCTGCAGGCGGGCTTCGATTTCCCCCAGCTCGATGCGGAAGCCGCGGATCTTCACCTGGTGGTCGATGCGTCCCACATACTCGATCACCCCGTCGGCGTGGTAGCGCGCCAGGTCACCGGTGCGGTACAGGCGCCCGCCAGGGGCACCGAACGGGTCCGGCACGAAGCGCGTGGCGCTCAGGTCGCTGCGCTTGAGGTAGCCGCGCGCCAGGCCGGCGCGGCCCACGTACAGCTCGCCGATGCAGCCTTTGGCTACCGGGTTCAGGTCGCCGTCGAGCACATACCAGGACAGGTCGGGGATCGGCACGCCCATCGGGCTGCTGGCCGCCTTGCCCAGGTCGGCCCGCGACAGCGGCCGGTAGCTGACATGCACGGTGGTTTCGGTGATGCCGTACATGTTCACCAGCTGCGGCTGGCGGTCGCCGAAGCGTTCGAACCACGGTGCCAGGCTGTTGACGTCCAGCGCCTCGCCCCCGAACACCACGCTGCGCAATGCCAGTGGCCGCTGCGGCTCAGCCGTGGTGGCCACCGCCATCAGTTGCTTGAACGCCGACGGGGTCTGGTTCAGCACCGTGACCTGTTCATCGGCCAGCAGCTGGTAGAAGGCCTCGGGCGAGCGGCTGGTGTGCTGCGGCACGATCACCAGGCGCCCGCCGTACAGCAGGGCGCCGAAGATTTCCCACACCGAGAAGTCGAAGGCATAGGAGTGGAACAGGCTCCACACGTCGTCGCTTCCGAAGCGGAAGTCCGCGTCGGTGGCCGTGAACAGGCGCAGCACGTTGCGCTGCGGCAGCAGCACGCCCTTGGGCTTGCCGGTGGAACCGGAGGTGTAGATCACATAGGCGAGGTTGTCCGGGCTGACCGTGACCGGCGAGCAGGCCAGCGGGTCGGCCTGGCTGCTGTCATCGTTGCTTTCCAGGCTGAGCACGCGCACGCCTGCCGGCACCGGCAGGCTGGCCAGCACCTGGGGCTGGGCCAGCAGGCGCTGCAGGCCGCTGTCTTCGATCATGTAGGCCAAACGGTCGGCCGGGTAGGCCGGGTCCAGCGGCACGTAGGCACCGCCAGCCTTGAGGATGGCGAAGATACCAACAACCATGTCCAGCGAGCGCTCGGCAGCCAGGCCGACCAGCACGTCGGGCCCGACCCCGTCGTCGACCAGGCGCCGGGCCAGGGCGTTGGCACGCTGGTTGAGCTGGGCATAGCTCAGGGCCTGGCCCTCGCAGGTGACGGCGATAGCATCGGGGGTGCGCTGCACCTGGGCTTCGATGCGGCTGTGCAGGGCCTGATCGGCCGGGTGCTCGGCGGGGGCCGGGTTCCACTCGGCGAAGGTGACCTGCTGCTGTTGCGCATCGAGCAGCGTCAGGCTGCCCAGCGCCTGGTGCGCCGAGGCCTCGACAATCTGCTCCAGCAACTGTCGCAGGTGCCCAGCCAGTTGCTCGACCTGCACGGCAGCGAAGCAGCCACGGTCGTAGCCGAAGGTCACCGACAGCGTCTCGCCCTGGTTGACCGCCAGGGTCAATGGGTAGTTGGCCTGCTCATGGTTGTGCACCGCATCGAAACGCAGCCCCTCGGGTGCCGTTTGCTGGAGGATCTCCGAGACCGGGTAGTTCTCGAACACCATGATGCTGTCGAACAGCCCCTCGCCGCCGTGACCGGCCCAGCGCTGGATCTCGAACAACGGCGTGTGTTCATGTTCACGCAATTGCAGGTTGAGGCTTTGCAACGCTTGCAGCCATTGCACCACGGGTTGTTCCGGGCGCGGGCTGGCAACCACCGGCAAGGTGTTGATGAACAGCCCGATGTGCGCTTCGACGCCGCGCAGCTCGGCAGGACGGCCCGCGACGGTGACACCGAATGCGACCGCCGCCTGCCCGGTATAACGCTGCAACAGCAACAACCAGGCCCCTTGCATCAAGGTGTTGAGCGTGACCTTGTGCTGCCGGGCAAAATCGCTGAGCTGGCGGGTTTGCTGGCGATCACGCAGCAGGACAACCTGCCCCTGCCCGGCCACGTCGGCTTCGGCCAATGGCTGGCCGGTCGCCAGGCTGCGGCTGAGCAGTGTGGGCTGCTCCAGGTCCGCCAGGCGGGCTTTCCAGAACTGCTCGCTGGCCTGCGCGTCCTGGCGCTGCAACCAGCCGATGTAATCGCGGTAACGCCCTGCCGGCGCCGCTGGGCGAGGCTCGCCGCGGGCCTGGGCACCGTATTGTTCGAGTACCTCCCCCAGCAGCTGCGAATAGCTCCAACCGTCCATGAGGATGTGGTGGTTGGTATCGATCAGGTGGTAGCGATCGTCGCCAATGCGGATGACCTGGATGCGCTGCAGCGGCGCCTTGCCCAGGTCGAACCCGCGCAGGCGTTCGGCGCTGGCCAACTGGTCAAGCGCGGTGGGCAGCTCCCGCCGCTCGCGCCAATCCTGGTACACCAGCGCCACGGCCAGGTGCTTGTGGATCACCTGCAACGGTTGCTGCTGGCCCTGCCACAGCAC
Source organism: Pseudomonas sp. GLN_2 (assembly GCF_043106005.1). Classification (NCBI taxonomy): domain Bacteria; kingdom Pseudomonadati; phylum Pseudomonadota; class Gammaproteobacteria; order Pseudomonadales; family Pseudomonadaceae; genus Pseudomonas; species Pseudomonas sp. GLN_2. The sequence goes on from NZ_JBICMC010000105.1 coordinate 8,084, forward strand.
ACTGGCGCGCAGCACCTCGTGGCGTTCGTAGACTGCCTGCCAGGCGGCCCGCAGGCGTTCGGCATCCAGCCCCTGCACATCGGCACGCATCTGGTTGATGTAGTCACCGCTGCCCTGCTCGTACAGCGAGTGGAACAGCATGCCTTGCTGCATCGGCGACAGCGCGTAGATGTCTTCGACTTGCGCCGCCGGTACCGGCAACGCATCGAGCTGGGCCTGGCTCAGGCCCGCCAGCGGGAAGTCCGAAGGTGTCATGCCCTGTTCACCGGCCTCGTTGGCCTGCAGGCAATGCTCGACCAGGCTGCGCAGCTCGCGCCCGTAATCGTCCGCCAGGCGTTGCACGGTCTGTTCGTCGAACAGGTCGAGACTGAACGTCCAGCCCATGCGCAGCTCGCCGCCATAGACCTGGCCATTGAGGCTGAGCCAGTTTTCCAGCGGCGCGTCAGCGCTCTGTTCGGCGCCGACGCCCAGCCGGGAAGGTTGCAGCAAGGCATCACCGGCGCCATCGAAGCTGGCGTCGAACTGCCCCAGGTAGTTGAAGGTGATGCGTGGTGTTGCCAGGCCTTGCAGGGCCTGACGCTGGTCATCACTGCCAAGGTAACGCAGCACACCGTAACCCAGGCCTTTGTTGGGGATGGCGCGCAACTGCTCCTTGACCTGCTTGATCGACGCGCCCAGCTCGCCCTCGACGCGCAGGCACACCGGGTACAGGCTGGTGAACCAGCCGACGGTTCGGCTGAGGTCAAGGTCGGCGGACAGTTCTTCGCGGCCATGCCCTTCCAGCTGAATCAGCGTCGCGGCCTGGCCGCTCCAGCGACCCACCACGCGCGCCAGCGCAGTCAGCAGCAAGTCGTTGACCTGAGTACGATAGGTGGCGGGCGCCTCTTGCAGAAGCTGCCGGGTCACTTCGCGGTCAAGTTGCGTGCTGACCGTGCGCGCACGTCGGCGTTGTTGCCCGGCGCCCGGGTGGTCGCAGGGCAGCTCGGCGTGGTCGTGCTGCAACTGCGCCTGCCAGTACGCCAACTCGCTGCCAAGCCCTTCGCTGCCAGCATAGGCTTGCAACTGCCCGGCCCAGTCCCTGAGCGAACTGGTCTTGGCCGGCAGCACCACCGTTTGGCCCGCCACGCATTGACGATAGGCACGCTGCAAGTCTTCCAGCAGAATTCGCCAGGACACCCCGTCGACCAACAGGTGATGGATCACCAGCAACAAGCGCTGGCACTCGCCCGGTTGCGTTACCAGCACCGCACGCACCAGATCGCCGCTGCCCAGGCACAGGCTGGCCTGGGCCTGGTCGCACAGTGCCTCCAGCGCCTGCGCATCGGCACAGTCACGCTGCCACAACAGCGCGTGGCGCACGTGCGCTTCGCCGAAGCTGGCGCGCCAGCCCTGTTCGCTTTCGTCGAACTTCAGGCGCAAGCCGTCATGGTGTACCACCAACTGGTGCAGGGCGTGTTCCAGCCGGTCGGCATCCAGCGGCTGCAGGGCGTCCAGCAGCACCGACTGGTTCCAGTGATGGCGCTCGGGAATAGCCAGCGCGAAGAATTCGGCCTGGGCCGGCAGCAGGTGCAGCTCACCGCTGACCGGGCCCTGGTCGATCTGCTGCTGAGCGGCCCCCAGCCGAGCGACACGCGCCAGGCCCTGCACCGTCTGCTGCTCGAAAACATCCTTGGGGCTGAAGGCGATGCCGGCCTGGCGGGCGCGCCCGACCACCTGGATGGAAACGATCGAATCGCCACCCAGTTCGAAGAAGTTGTCGTCCAGCCCCACCTGCTCAAGCTTGAGCACGTCCTGCCAGATCGCGGCCAGCTGCTGCTCCAGTTCACTGCGCGGGGCAACATAGGCCTGGCGTGCCTGACTCATGTCCGGCAACGGCAGCGCCTTACGGTCTACCTTACCATTCGGCGTCAGCGGCAGGCGCGCCATCAGCACCCAGTGCACGGGTACCATGTAGTCGGGCAGACGGGCTTTCAGGCTGGCTTTGAGCTGCTGCTTGAGCGCGTCGGCAGCCACAGCGTCATCCGCCACGCAATAGGCCACCAACTGCGGCCCGTTGGCGCCGGGCTGGGCCATCACCACCGCCTCGCGTACCTGATCGCTGTCGAGCAACGCGGCTTCGATTTCGCCCAGCTCGATACGGAAACCGCGGATCTTGACCTGGTGATCGACCCGGCCGACGTACTCCAGCACGCCGTCGGCACGGCGCCGGGCCAGGTCGCCAGTGCGGTACAGGCGCTCGCCGGGCGCCCCGCAAGGGTGCGGAATAAAGGCCTGGGCAGTACGCAGTGGGTCGCCGACATAGCCACGGCCCACGCCGGTTCCTGCCACGCACAGCTCTCCGGTGACGCCCAGCGGCGCCAGCTCCAGCGCGGCGTCCAGCACATACAGGCGGTTGTTGTCGGTGGGGCTGCCAATGGGCAGGTACACGCCTTGCGTGCTCGCCAGGTCGACGCGGAAGAACGCCACGTCATCGGAACATTCGGCCGGCCCATAGGCATTGACCAGCCCGACATCGGGATAGCGCTGCAACCATTGACGTGCGGTTTCCGGCGCCAGCGCTTCGCCAGTGGGCAGCATCCAGCGCAGCGACGGCACCGCAATGGCCGGGGCCTGGAACATACCCTGGATCAACGACGGCACGCTCTCGAGCACACTGATGCGCTGCTCGCGCACCTGCTGCAGCAAGGCTTCGGGATCATGGGCCAGCTCGTTTGGCACAATCTGTACACAGCCGCCAAACAGTGGCGCTGCAAGGAACTGCCACACGGAGATGTCGAAGCTCTGCGACGCAGTCTGGGCGATCACGTCGTCCGGCCCCAGGCCCAGGTAAGGCACCTTGCTCAGCTGGTTGTTGAGCATGCCCGCCTGCTCGACCATCACCCCTTTGGGCTGCCCGGTCGAGCCCGAGGTGTAGATCACGTACGCCAGGTGCTGCGGGCCACTGTAGCGCTGCGGGTCGTGCTCGGCGCTGTCAGGCCGGTCGAGGGTTTCCAGCACCAGCAGCTGCGGCCGCCGTGCTTCGTCCAGTGCGTCCAGCAAGGCCTCGGCCTGCGCCTGGCACGCCTCGGTGCAGAGCAGCACCGGGGTGCGGCTCAAGGCGACGATATGGCTCAGGCGTTGTTGTGGCAGGCCAGGGTCCAGTGGCAGGTAGCCGGCGGCGGCCTTGAAGGTGCCCACCATCATGCCCAGCAGCTCAAGGCTACGCGGCGCCAGCAATGCCACTGGCTGGTCAGGCCCGACCCCCAGCGCAATCAGCCCATGGGCCACACGGTTGGCACGGCGGTTGAGCTCGCTGTAGCTGTACTGCCGGTCGCCGCAGCGCGCAACGACCGCCTGCGGGGTACGGGCCACCTGCGCTTCGAACAGCTCGGCATAACTGTGCTGCAGCGGGTAATCGGCAGCCGTCTGGTTGACGTGCTGCAACAGCCCTTCGCGGGTGGCAGGGGCTACCAGGCAGAACGTGCCCAGGCAGCTGTCCAGCGGCAAGCTCAGGCACTGTTGCAGCACATGCTGGAAGTTGTCCGCCAGCGCAGCCAGCGCCGGGCGCTGCAGATGCTCCAGCGCATGGCTGTAGTGCAACTGCAAGGTCTGCCCTTGGCTGATCGACAAGGTCAGCGGGTAATGCGTCTGTTCGCGGCTGTAGACCTCGCCGAAGCTCAAGCCTGCCGGGGCACCCTGCTGCAGCGCTTCAGAAACCGGGTAGTTCTCGAAGACCAGGATGTTGTCGAACAGGGCCTCGCCGCCCTGCCCGCTCCAGCGCTGGATGTCGAACAGCGGGGTGTGCTCGAACTCGCGCATGGCCACGTTCTGCGCCTGCAACTGCTGCAGGAATTGCGCGAACGGCAGCTGCGGGGCCGGGCTGGCAGTGACCGGCAAGGTGTTGATGAACAGGCCCACCTGCTGCTCGATGCCCTTGAGCGCCGCCGGGCGCCCGGCAACCGTGGCCCCGAACGTGACGCTGTCCTGCCCGGTATAGCGTTGCAGCAGCAACAGCCAGGCACCCTGCAGCAAGGTGTTGAGGGTGACCTTGTGTTGACGCGCCAGTGCCACCAGCTGCCCGGTGGTGGCGGCATCGATCACCTGCACATGCTCGGCGTAGCCCTGCCCGGCTTCGGCCTGGGCCTCGTAGGCAATGGCCTGCGCCAGGCGGGTGGGCCCTTGCAGGTCGCGCAGGCAGTCTTTCCAGAACGCTTCACCGGCAGCGGCGTCCTGCCGGCCCAGCCAGCCGATGTAATCGCTGTAGCGGCTGGTGACCGGTGGCAATGCCGAGGGCTGCCCGTCGCCCAGCAAGGCGTACTGGTGCAGCACTTCACCCAACAGCTGGGAGTTGCTCCAGCCGTCCATGAGGATGTGATGGCTGGTATAGAGCAAGTGCTGTCGGGCCGGACCGGTGCGCACCAGCGCCAGGCGCAGCAACGGCGCCTGGCTGAGGTCGAAGCCCTGCTGGCGCTGGTCGAGTGCCAGCTGCTCAAGGGCAGCCTCAAGGCCTTCGCGCCCCTGCCAGTCGTGCACCACGAACGGCAGTTCAACGTGCTTGCGTACCACCTGCAGGGCCTGCTCGTGTTCCCAGTGGAACTGCGTGCGCAAGATATCGTGGCGCTGCAGTACAGCCTCCCAGGCACGGCGGAAACGCTCGACATCCAGGCCGTCGACATCGACGCGCATCTGGTTCACGTAATCCCCCGCCTGCTGCTCGTACAAGGCGTGGAACAGCATGCCCTGCTGCATCGGCGCCAGCGGATAAAGGTCGGCGATCTCGGCCGCGGGCACTGGCAGTTGGTCCAGCTGGGCCTGCGACAGGCGCGCCAGCGGGAAGTCGGACGGCGTCACACCGCACACCCCCGGTGTGCAGCAGTGTTCGATCAACGCCTGCAACTCGCGGGTGTAATCTGCGGCCAGGCGCTCAAGGGTGGCGCTATCGAACAGCTCGCGACTGAACGTCCAGCCCAGGCTCAGCTCACCGCCGTACACCTGGCCATTGAGGCTCAACAGGTTGCCCAGCGGCGCCTGCGCGTCGTGATCGGCGCCCTTGTCTTCCCTGGCCGGCACGAACAGCGCTTCGGCCTGATCGAAGCTGCCATCGAACTGGCCCAGGTAGTTGAAGGTGATTTCCGGCAGCGGCGCATGGCCCAACTGCTGGCGCGCCTCGGCGCTGCCCCATTGGCCCAGCACCCCGAAACCGATGCCGTTGTCGGGAATGCTGTGCAGGTGCTGCTTGACCTGCTTCAAGGTGTGGGAACGCTCACTGGGCACCGCCAGCGTCAGCGGGAACACCGTGGTGAACCAGCCGAGCGTGCGGCTGAGGTCCAGGTCGTCGAACAGTGCTTCACGGCCATGACCTTCCAGCAGCACCGACACTTCGTCGCGTCCGGTCCAGCCGGCAATCACCCGCACCAAGGCTGCCAGCAGCAGGTCGTTGACCCGTGTGCGGTAAGCGGCCGGCGCCTCGCGCAGCAGCCGCTCGGTCCATGCCCGGTCCAGGCGGCTGTAAACCGTGTGGGCGTGGCACTGCTGATTGGCTGCGGCCAGGTCGCTGACCTGCCGACGTGGCAGTGCGGCGCGCCCCTGCAACTGCTCGCACCAGTAGCCAAGCTGGCCCTGCATGTGCGCTGCATGCCCCTGCAAGCGCTTGGCCCATGCCTGCATGGAATGGCTCTTGGCGGGCAGGTTCGGCTGGTTACCCGCAAGCACGGCAGCGTAGACCTGTTGCAGGTCCTCCAGCAGGATGCGCCATGACACCCCGTCCACCACCAGGTGATGAACGACCAACAGCAAGCGCTGGCTGCCGTCCGCCAGCGTTGCCAGCAAGGCACGCAGCAATGGCCCGTTTTCCAGGTCAAGGCTGCGCTGCGCTTGCTCGAGCAAAGTGTGCAACCCACCTTCATCATCCACCGCGGCCTGCCACAGCAGTGCCGCCTGGGCGCACTGGGCAGGGCTGCGGTAGTGCGCCTTCCAGCCGTCATCGGCGGGCGCAAAGCTCAGGCGCAAGGCATCATGGTGCTCGACCAGGGCGTGCAGGGCCTGGTCCAGGTCAGCAGCGTTCAAAGGCTGCCGTGGTTCAAGCAGGATCGACTGGTTCCAGTGGTGACGTGCCGGGATCTCCTGGGCAAAGAACAGCTGGTGCACCGGTAGCAACACCTGCTCGCCACTGAGCGGCCCCTGGTCGGCTTGCACCTCGCATGCGCCGACTTGGGCAACGCTGGCCAGTGCTGCCACGGTCTGATGCTCGAACAGATCACGGGCACTGAACAGCAGGCCGTCCTGACGCGCCCGACTGACCAGCTGGATCGAGATGATCGAGTCGCCCCCGAGCTCGAAGAAGTTGTCACTTACGCCCACCTGCGGCAGCTTCAGCACGCGCTGCCACAACGCGGCAAGACGCTGCTCCATGGCATTGCGTGGCGCCACGTAGGCCTGCTGCAGGGCGCTGAAGTCGGGTGCCGGCAGTGCTTTGCGGTCGAGCTTGCCGTTGGGCAGCAACGGCAGTTGCTCAAGCACCAGCCAGTGGGTCGGCAGCATGTAGTCCGGCAGGCTCTGGCGCAGCGCCGCCTTCAGCTGCTCGCGCTGCTCGGCCGGCCCGTGTGCGGCAATGCTATAGGCCAGCACCAGGTAAGCCGCCAGCTGCTTGCCGCTTGGGCCGTCGACGGCGACCACCACGGCCTCGCGCACCTCGGCGCAGGCCAGCAGGCACGCCTCGATTTCGCCCAGCTCGACGCGGAAGCCGCGGATTTTTACCTGGTTATCGATCCGCCCCAGGTAATCGAACTGCCCGTCGGCGCGCAGGCGAACCTGGTCACCGGTGCGGTACAGGCGCGCACCCTCGGTGCCAAACGGGTCGGGCACGAAGCGCTCGGCCGTCAGCCCCGGGCGCCCCAGGTAGCCGCGGGCCAGGCCGGCACCGCCCAGGTACAGCTGCCCGGCCACGCCTGCTGGCAGCAGGCCCAGAGCGGCGTCCAGCACACACGCGCTGCGCTCGCCGACAGGCTGGCCGATCGGTGCATAGGCGCTGTCGCAATGATCCCCGGCGCGGGTACGCCAGACCATCGGCGTGACCACGGTCTCGGTGGGGCCATACCCATTGATCATCACCTGGGGTTGCAGGCTTTGCTGCACCCGCTCGTAAGTCGCCCGCGGCATGGCATCGCCGCCAAAGCTGTAAAGACGAACCGGTGGAGGGTTACCGGCATGCGCCGCATGCTCGGCCAGCTGTTGCAGGTAGGCCGGCGGGAATCCGGCCATGGTCACCCCATGCCGGCGTATCTCCTCGTAGGTGCGCTCGGGGCTCCACAGCTCATCGTCGCGCAGCAGCAGGCTGCCACCCATGACCAGCGAAGTCAGCCAGCGTTCATGGGCACCGTCGAAAGCAAACGACAGGAAATGCAGCTCACGGTCCGCCGGGGTCATTTCGTACCATTGGCCAGTGGCCAGGCAGTGCATGGCCAGCGGCCCGTGTGCGACCGCAACGCCTTTGGGCTGGCCGGTAGAACCCGAGGTGTAGATCACGTAGGCCAGGTTTTGCGGGCTCAATGCCACGGTGGGCGCATGGTCGGCGCCCGGCTGCTCAACCCGTTGGTCGAGCAGCAGCGTACGAATGCCGGCCTGCACGTCCAGGCCCGGGAGCACCCGGCTGTGACTGAGCAACAGGTCGATGCCGCTGTCCTGCATCATGTAGGCCAGGCGCTCTGCCGGGTACTGAGGATCAAGCGGCAGGAACGCGCCACCGGCCTTGAGGATGCCCAGCAAACCGACAACCATGTCGAGCGAACGCTCCAGGGCGATGCCCACCAGCACGTCGGGGCCGACACCCAGCGCCCGCAGGCGGTGTGCCAGCTGGTTGGCCCGGGCCTCGAGCTGGCCGTAGCTCAGTTGCTGGTCGCCGACCAGCAACGCTACCGCTTGCGGTTGGCGCAGGGCCTGTTCGGCAATCAGCTGGTGGACCGCCGCTGGCGCGGCCGCGAGCCCCGCCTGTTGCCAGCCCTGCAACAGGGCCGCCTGCTCCTGCGGCGCCAGCAACGGCAGCTCGCCGACAGCCTGGCCTGGGTCGGCGGCCAGGCCGCGCAGCAAGTTGCACCAGTGCTCAGCCATGCGTTGCAGGGTAGCGGCTTCGAACAGCTCGGCAGCGTAGAGGAACGACACGTTGATCGCCGCGTCGGTCTCTAGCGTTTCCAGGGTCAGGTCGAATTGCGCGGTGCCACCCTGCAGGGTCATTTCCTCGGCATGCAAACCTGCCAGGCTGGAGCTGCCAACCTGCTGGCCGGCAATGCTGAGGTGGTTGTACATCACCTGGAACAGCGGGTTGCGGTCCAGCGAGCGTTGCGGGTTCAAGGCTTCGACCAGGCGGTCGAACGGCAGGTCCTGATGCGCCTGGCCGGCCAGCGCCGTGGCCTTGACCTGGCTGAGCAGCGCCGCGCCGCTCATCGCCGGGTCGACTTCGACGCGCATGACCAGGGTATTGACGAAAAAGCCCAGGACGTTTTCCAGCTCTTGCCGGCTACGGTTGCTCACCGGTATGCCGATGCGCACATCGGGTTGTTCGCAGTAGCGTTGCAACAACAGGGCAAAAGCGCCGAGGAACAGCTGGAACAGGGTCAGCTCATGCTCACGTGCCAACTGCCGCAAGCGCTGCGCCAGTTCGCTGTCCAGGGCGAACGCGACGCGCCCCAGACGGTGGTCTTTCAGCGCGCTGCGCGGGTGGTCGACTGGCAGCTCCAGGATGGGCTGCTCGCTTCCCAGCTGCCCGCGCCAGTAGTCCAGCTGGCGCTGGAGCTCGCCCTGGTCGAGCCAGTGCTTGTGCCAGGCGGCGTAATCGGCGTACTGGATCGGCAGCTTGGCCAATGCCGGCGCCTCGCCCCGGTGCAAGGCCTGGTACAGGGCAACGAACTCACGCACCATCACGCTCATCGAACCACCATCGGAAATGATGTGGTGCAAGGTGACCACCAGCAACTGGTCCTGCTCGCCCAACTGCAGCACCTTGGCGCGCCACAACGGGCCGGTGCCCAGGTCGAACAGCCGCTGGGTCTCGGCCAGTACCTGAGCCTGTATCTGTGCCAGCTCGGCCGTTGCCGGCAGTCGGCCCCAGGTCAGCGGTAGTTGACCCGCAGGCTGGATGCGCTGCAGCAACACGCCATCGCGCTCGACGAACGTCGTGCGGAAGGCTTCATGGCGCTCGCAAAGGGTCGCGAAGGCCTGGGTCAATGCGGCACGATCCAGTTCGCCACGCAGGCGCACGACCATAGGTGTGTGGTAGGCGGTGCTGTGCGGCTGCATCTGCCAGAACAGCCATTGCCGCTGCTGGGCGTGCGACGCGACCAGGGGCTGGTCACGCGGCACCGCTGCGATCGGCTCGACGTGCTGGGCGCCAGCGCCCAGTACCTGTTCGGCAAAGCCCTGTAGCGAGTTGCTTTCGAAAAGGCTGCGCAACGGTACGTCACGCCCCAGAATGCGCCGGACCCGGGCGATGATCTGCGTCGCCAGCAGGGAATGCCCACCCAGGGCAAAGAAGTTGTCGTCAAGCCCTACCTGGGCGACGTTCAGCACGTCCTGCCAGATCAGCGCCAGCTGCTGCTGCAAGGTGGTCTGCGGGGCACGGTAGGCCTGTGCCGGGCCTTCGTCAGGCACCGGCAAGGCGCGTAAATCGAGCTTGCCGTTGAGTGTCAGTGGCATGCCGGGCAATGCCATGAAGCGGCTCGGCAGCATGTAGTCCGGCAACTGCCTGGCCAGCGCCGCTTGTACGTCGGCAAGCACCTGCGGGGCCTCGGCCTGGCTGTCGGGCACCACGTAGGCGACGATACGGGCCGCGCTGCCGGTGCCGTGGATAACGGCCACGGCGTCGTGCACACGGGGCTGGCGCTTGAGGGTGTCGGTGATTTCACCCAGTTCGATGCGGTAACCGCGAATCTTCACCTGATGGTCGACCCGCCCCAGGTAATCGACCTGGCCGTTCGCCAACTGCCGCGCCAGATCGCCGGTTCGGTACACGCGGCTACCGGCGGCCCCGAACGGGTTGGGCACGAAGCGTTCGGCGGTCATCGCCGCGCGGCGGTGATAGCCTCGCGCCACCCCTGCGCCGGCAAGATACAACTCGCCCTGGCAGCCGGTGCTCAGCGGTTGCAGCGAAGCGTCCAGCACATAAGCCTGCATGTTGGCCAACGGCCGCCCAAGCGGCGCACGCCCCGTCGCCGGTGGCGCCTCGACCGCATCAGCGAGCGCGCCCACGGTGGTTTCGGTTGGGCCGTAATGGTTGAACAGCGTGCAGTGCGGGGCCAGCTGCGCCAGTTGTGCCATCAGCCCGGCGGGGCAAGCCTCGCCGCCCAGCACCAGCGCACGCTGCGGCAGTGCCCGGGACGGGTGCGGACCATCGAGCAATGCCTGCAGGTGGGAAGGGACAATTTTCAGCACGTCCACGGCGTGTGCGTGCATGTAGGCGGCGAAACGCTCGGCGTCCAGGCTGATGTCCAGGGCAATCACATGCAGGCAGCTGCCGCTGCACAGTGCGCCGAACAGGGTGGTATGGCCAAGGTCGGCCGCCAGCGTGGAAACCACCGCCATGCTCGCGACCCGGCCCAGCGCCAGGCGCTGCAAGGCCGCCTGCACATAGTTGGCCAGGGCGCCATGGCTGATGGTGACACCCTTCGAACGCCCAGTAGAGCCCGAGGTATAGATGACATAGGCCAGGTTATCGGCATTCAGCTGTGCAGGTGGAGCCGTCGTACTGAAGCGCGCCAGTTCCTCTGCTGCCTGGTCGAGCACCAGGTAGCGCACTTGTGTGTCCTGCGGTAGACGGGGCAGCAGCGCCTGCTGGGTCAGCAGCAGTTGAACACCGCTGTCGTCGAGCATGTAGGCAAGCCGCTCTTGCGGGTATTCGGGGTCGAACGGCACATAGGCACCGCCGGCCTTGAGGATGGCCAGCAGGCCAACGATCATCTCCACCGACCGTTCGACTGCAATTCCCACCCGTACTTCAGGCCCGACGCCCCACTCGATCAGTTGGTGTGCCAGCCGGTTGGCATCGGCATCGAGTTCGGCATAGCTCAGCTGCCGGTCGCCGAACACCAGTGCCGGGGCCTGCGGCTGCTGCGCCACCTGCGCGGCGAACAGCGCAAGTATGTTGTCGACGGCGAACTCGCTGGCGACCGGTTGGCTGGCCTGTAGCAGCCGCTGCCGCTCGCCGGCACCCAGCAGCGGTAAATCGCCGATGGCCGCCAGCGGGTCGGCGGCCATGGCCTGCAACAGGTTCAGCCAATGGCTCGCCATACGTTCGATGGTGGCCGGGGCGAACAATTCGCGGGCATAGGTGAAGGCTGCCTGCACCTGGCCGTCGCGCTCCACGGTATCGAGGGTGAGCTCGAACTGGACACTGCGCTCGTGGCGCTCCAGCACGTGCAGCTCAAGGCCTGATTCGCTGCGCAAGGCGCCGATGTCGGCGACGTTCGCCTGATGGTTGTGCAACACCTGGAACAACGGCGTATGGCTGAGGCTGCGCTCGACTTGCAGGCCTTCGACCAAACGCTCGAACGGCAAATCCTGGTGACTCTGGGCCGCGCGGGTGGTTTCGCGGACATCGGCCAGCAATTGGGCGACAGACATCTGCGGGTCGAGCTCGGTGCGCAACACCTGGGTGTTGACGAATACGCCAATCAGCCCCTCGACTTCTTCGCGATTACGGTTGGCGACCGGTACCCCGACACGGATGTCCTGCAGGCCACTGTAATGTTGCAAAAGCAGCTTGAAACCGGCCAACAGCACACTGAACAAGGTGACCCCTTGCTGACGCGCCAGGCCCGCCAGGCGCTCGCTCAGGCCCTGAGGCACCGCGATGGGCAGGCGCTGGCCCTGGCGGCTGGCATGCAGCGGGCGCGGGTAGTCGGCAGGCAACTGCAATACCGGGTGCTGGTCGCCCAGCTTGGCCTGCCAGTAAGCCAGCTGTCGCGCCTGCTCCCCGGCCTCCAGCCAACGCCGCTGCCACAGCGCATAGTCACTGTACTGGATCGGTAACTCAGGCAGCACCGGCACCTGCCCGCGAACCAAGGCGTCGTAGCCGTGGACGAATTCCTGGATGAGCACGTTCATCGACCAGCCGTCGGCGACGATATGGTGCAGGGTCAACAGCAGCACATGCTCCTGTGCCGCCAGCTTCAACAAGCGTACGCGAAACAGCGGGCCCTGCTGGAGGTCGAAGGGCAAACCGGCTTCGTCCCGCACCGCCTGCGCGACGGCGGCGTCGCGGGCCTCGGCGGCCAGCGCCTGAAGGTCGTGTTCTTCAATGACGATGGCCGCTGGCTGCACCACTTGCACCACTTCGTCACCCTGGGTCTGGAACACAGTACGCAGGGCCTGGTGACGCTGCAGTACCTGCTCGAACGCGCGCTGTACCGCCGAGGTGTCCAGCGCCCCTTTCAGCACCACCGCACTGGGCAGGTTGTAGGCGGCACCGTGCGGGTCCAGTTGCCACAGAAACCACATGCGCTGCTGGGCATAGGACAGTGCATGGCGATCGTCGACGGCGACGTCCGCAGGGATCGGGAATTGTGAAAAGTCGATACCCTCGCTGGCCAGGGTTTCGAGAAACAGCCGCCGCTTTTCCACCGGCAGCTCAATGAAACGGCGGGCGAGCTTCAGGGACTTCTCAACATTCATCGGGTTTCATCCGTGCACATGGGTTTCGAGTAACAACTCGGCTATCCCTACAAAACGGATGGAACACCGGGAAAATTAACCCGTCACGGCCACCGGCAAAGGCAGGCTCAGCGGGGGTCTGGGGTTCGCCATGACAGACGGTTTTCCGGTTTGCCTGCCCTCGCGCGTCATAAGGGTACCGGCGGGATTTTCCTCATACCGCGAGGGATCGACGCGCAAGCCACCCAAACCACAAGGCACCGGCCCCTATGTCCAAAAAGTCACGCTCGAAACTCTGGTTCCTGGTTCACAGCTGGCTGGCCCTGCCCATCTGGTTCTTCGTGCTGATCGTCTGCTTCACCGGCACCCTGGCAGTGGTCAGCCAGGAACTGGTGTGGCTGGCCAAACCGGAGATACGCGCGGCGAAGCCGAGCGATGATGCGCCACTGCTGACTTACGACCAGGTGCTCAAGGCCCTGCGTGAAGCCCGCCCCGATCTGGATGTGCAATACATCATGCGCCCGGACGAGTCGCACTTCGCGCTGCAGGTGCAGGTGGTGCAACCGGACAACACCACCCAGAACCTCTACGTGAACCCCTATACAGGCAAGATCCAGGGCATCAGCCCTTCCTTCGACTTCCGCCAGTTCACTCGCGCCTTGCATGGCTGGTGGCTGGTACCTTTCGGCAACGGCTACCCGTGGGGGTGGTACCTGGTCTCGCTGCTGGGCTTGCCGATGCTTGCCTCGCTGGTCACCGGCCTGGTCGTCTACAAGCGCTTCTGGAAAGGCTTTCTGAAACCTACCCTGCGCTTTCGCCAAGGTGCGCGCATCTTCTGGGGTGACTTCCATCGCCTGAGCGGTATCTGGTCGATCTGGTTCATTGCCGTGATCGCGATCACCGGCACCTGGTTCCTGATCCAGGCGTTGCTGGCCGACAACCACATCTCGATCTCAAGCCGCGACGTCCCCGCCGTGGTGGCCCGCGAGGACGTACCGCTGCTGCAGGCTGGCGAAGCGCCCCGGCTGGTCAGCCTGGAGCATGCCATCGAAACGGTGAAGGCGCAGATCCCCGGCTTCGAGGCCTCCTTCGTGCGCCTGCCCGGCAATGCCTATGACACCTTCAACATCCGTGGCCGCGGCTGGTACCCGCTGATGTTCCAGAGCGCCAGCATCAACCCGTACACAGGCGTGGTCGCCACCTCGCACACCCTGGATGATCGCACGTCGCTGGAGTTCGTCACCGAATCCATGCGCCCGTTGCACACAGGCGACTTCGGCGGACTGTGGGTCAAGATGATCTGGTTCGTTTTTGGCCTGGTGCTGACCTTGATGGTGCTCAGCGGCCTGTTGATCTGGAGCAAGCGCACCGCACAGGCCACTGCAGCCGCACTGAAACGCAAGCCGCGCAGCGCACCAACGGCCAACGCCGCGCAAGACGCCCACCTGCCGGAGACCGCCCGATGAGCCGAGCCACCACCACCGACGCACCTTCGGCCTCACGCCGCCTGTGGCTGAAATGGCGCTTTCACCTGAACATCCTGCTGATACTCATCCCCCTGGGGTTCATGCCCCGGTATTTTGCCGACCAGGCGTTGTTCAAAGGTGAAGCCGGGCTGGGTGAGCGTGAGGCGGGTGTGGTCGCAGTGGGCCCATGGAGCCTGCGCCTGGCCGAATTCCGTGCGTCGGCGCCCCGCCAGGAAGGCCCGGCCGGGTATTTCAAGAGTTTCAGTGCGGCGCTGTGCAACCACTGTATCGGCGAAGTGAAGGCCACCTACCTGCGGGTGGGTAAGCCACGCAGCCTGCGCGCGGCCGGGAGCATCTTCTTCGGTTCACCCTACAGCATGGGCGCTTCCGTCCCGGTTCCGGCCAAGACCCGACCCAACGCTGAATTGTGGATCACCATGGAAGGCTGGGATGGCAGCGTGCACCAGGCTTCGATTCCCCTCAGCCAGGCCTCGCCGGCGACAGTTGCCTGGCTGCAGGCGCAGGTTGGCAGCCGCTAGACAACCCGGCGGCGCCCCCTGATCGGGTCAAGCGTTGCCAGCGGCGCTTTCCTTGCCCGCGTCCGTGGGGGCGCTTTCAGTGGGCGTGAAGACCATCACTTCCAGTACATCGGAATGGAACTCACGGCGGTACAGAATCAATACCACGCCCACACTCACCACCATGAATAGCCAAGGGCTGATGAACCAGGTCAGCATGGCCATGCCGAAGTAATACGAGCGCAGGCCGAAGTTGAACTGGTTGGCGGCCAGTGACAGCACCCGCGCCGCGCGGGAGGCGAACGCCTTGCGCTCCAGCTCATTGACCAGCCGTTCGCCGATCATCGGCGCCGACCCCACCAGCACGGCGGCAAAGTTGTATTGGCGCATGCACCAGCTGAACGTGAAGAAGGCATAGACAAATACCATGGCCAGGCACAGCAGCTTGATCTCCGACATGCCCTGGGATGTTTGCTGAACCAGCGGCAGGTCGGCCAGCAACGACAGTGCCCGGTCGGAGGCACCGAGCACGGTGAGGATGCCAGCCAGAATGATCAGGGTGCTGGAGGCAAAGAACGAAGCGTTGCGCTCCAGGTTACCGATCACGCTGGCATCGGCGATGCGGTTGTCGCGCAGCAGCATGCGGCGCATCCAGTCTTCGCGGTACAAGTGCAGCACACTGGCCAGGCACGCGGTGTCACGCCCCTTCCAGATCGCATAGCGGGTATAGCCACCCCAGCACAGGGCGAACCAGGCGATGGCCAGCAGGTTGTTGAGGTTGCTTTGGATGAAGTTCATGCAGGGTTACCGAAAGGGCCATGTGCCTAAAGGATAGGGACCGGATTTCGACGCTGGCAAGCGGCAAAAGGCACACCTGCACACTGAAAAATGCATTACCTGCTGCGAAGCGGCCGAAACAGGCAAACAGCAAAAAGCCCCGCATCCTTTCGGAGACGGGGCTCTCTTGTTTTCACCCTTGGCGGGCACCCTTCGGCTTGTGGCCGGTGCCGCCCTCAGGCTTCGACTTGTGCGGTCAGGCCAGCGCCTCGCGCGGCTTGCCGAGCATGCGGTCGCAGGCCACGGCACCCACCAGGGTCACCACCGAAGGTACCAGCCAGGCCATGCCGGCATCACTCAATGGCAGGTGCGCCATGAAGTCTGGCAACACGTGGGCAAGGCTGCTGCCCTTGATCGCATCGACCATGCCGAACAACAGCGATACCAGCATCACCGGTGCCAGGATGCGCGCTGGCGAGTTCCACAGGTCTTTCACGAAGCTCAGGCCAACCACCACGATGCACGGCGGATAGATGGCGGTGAGCACCGGGATCGAGAACATGATCAGCTTGGTCAGGCCAAGGTTGGAAATCAGCAGCGAGAAGCCGGCGAGGATCACCACCAGCGCGCGGTACGACAGCGGCAGGATCTGGCTGAAGTACTCGGCGCAGGCACAGGTCAGGCCAACCGCGGTCACCAGGCAGGCCAGCGCGATCAGCACGGCCAGGAAGCCGCTGCCCAGGGAGCCGAAGGTGTGCTGTACGTAGGCATGCAGCACCGCCGCACCGTTGGTGGCGTCCGCCGCGATGTCGTGGCTGGTGGCACCCAGGCGGAACAGGCTGATGTAAACCAGGGCCAGGCCGACACCGGCGATCAGGCCGGCGATGATGGCGTAGCGGGTAATCAGCCTCGGCGACTCGACACCGCGCGAGCGAATGGCATTGACAATGACGATACCGAACACCAGGGCACCCAGGGTATCCATGGTCAGGTAGCCATCGGAGAAGCCCTTGGAGAACGCAGCGGCGGCATAGGCAGGCTGTGCGTCACCGATGGTACCGGCGGGCAAGGCGAAGGCAGCGATGCCCAGGACGGCCAGGGCAATGATCTTCAACGGTGCCAGGAAGCGGCCCACGGTGTCGAGCAACTTGCCAGGGTACATGGACACGGCCAGCACGACGATGAAGTACACCAGGCTGTAGATGAACAGCGCCAGCGGGCTTTCACCGGTCAGCGGTGCAACGCCCACTTCAAACGACACGGTCGCGGTACGCGGGGTGGCGAACAGTGGGCCTACCGACAGGTAGCACACGGCCGCCAGCAAGCCACCGAAGAACTTGCCGATCGGGCTGCTCAGGGCATCCATGCCGCCACCGACCTTGGCCAGGGCGACCACGGTGATGACCGGCAGGCCGACAGCAGTCACCAGGAAGCCCAGTGCAGCCATCCATACATGCGGGCCAGACTGCAGGCCGACGATAGGCGGGAAGATGATATTGCCTGCACCCACGAAAAGCGCAAACGTCATAAAGCCAAGCGCCAGGATATCCTGGCCTTTGAGAACTTTCATTTAAGGTAGTACCACACTGCTGAAATCGGGATTCGAGAGGGGATTTCCCTTTGGGTAAGGGGAAATGCTGCCCGGCTTGATAGGCCAGACCCGTTTAGCGTGTCGTTCCCTTTTGGGGTACGGGCACAGAGTGAACGCGTAATGTAACTGTTTTGTCAGTCAAACGCACTGGCACAGTGCTGCTTGTCCGATGTGCGTACATGTTTGTCGTCTGCGCGACCGAGGACGGCAGGTATTATCCTCGGATTGAAACATTCGTATGCGTGAAAATTCCTATTAAACCTGTCGAAGAATCTCTATCGCCAGCACCGGCCTCTTCGCAGGTAAACCCGCTCCTACGAACCCCACATACGACAAAGGCCACCCGAAGGTGGCCTCTGTGCGCGTGGGGGGTGTAGCAGTATTACTTCTTGGCTTCCCAGCCAGTCAGCTCGGCCAGGGCCTTGCCGATGTCAGCCAGCGAACGCACGGTTTTCACACCCGCGTCCTGCAGGGCGGCGAACTTCTCGTCCGCAGTACCCTTGCCACCGGAGATGATGGCGCCAGCGTGGCCCATGCGCTTGCCCGCAGGTGCGGTAACACCGGCGATGTAGGAAACGACAGGCTTGGTGACGTGGGCCTTGATGTAGGCCGCGGCTTCTTCTTCAGCCGAACCGCCGATCTCACCGATCATCACGATCGCTTCGGTCTTCGGGTCTTCCTGGAACAGCTTCAGGATGTCGATGAAGTTGGAGCCTGGGATCGGGTCACCGCCGATGCCGACGCAGGTCGACTGGCCGAAGCCGGCGTCGGTGGTCTGCTTCACAGCTTCGTAGGTCAGGGTGCCGGAACGCGAAACGATACCGACCTTGCCTGGCAAGTGGATGTGGCCTGGCATGATGCCGATCTTGCACTCGCCCGGGGTGATGACACCTGGGCAGTTAGGGCCGATCAGGGTCACGCCCAGCTCGTCGCACTTGACCTTGGCATCCAGCATGTCCAGGGTAGGAATGCCTTCGGTGATGCAGACGATCAGCTTGATGCCGCCAAAGGCAGCTTCCAGGATCGAGTCTTTGCAGAACGGAGCCGGTACGTAGATGACCGAAGCGTCAGCGCCGGTAGCTTCCACGGCTTCCTTGACGGTGTTGAACACCGGCAGGCCCAGGTGGGTGGTGCCACCCTTGCCTGGGGTTACGCCGCCGACCATCTTGGTGCCGTAGGCAATGGCCTGTTCGGAGTGGAAAGTACCCTGCGAGCCGGTGAAGCCCTGGCAGATGACTTTGGTATCTTTATTGATCAGGACGCTCATTACTTGCCCTCCGCAGCTTTGACAACTTGTTGAGCAGCGTCGGTCAGGCTGGTTGCCGCAATGATGTTCAAACCGCTTTCTGCCAGTACTTTAGCGCCCAGTTCGGCGTTGTTGCCTTCGAGGCGAACGACGACCGGAACTTTAACGCCGACTTCTTTCACTGCACCAATGATGCCTTCGGCAATCATGTCGCAGCGAACGATGCCGCCGAAGATGTTGACCAGAACGGCCGCGACATTGCTGTCGGACAGAATGATCTTGAACGCTTCGGTAACGCGCTCTTTGGTAGCACCACCGCCAACGTCGAGGAAGTTGGCCGGCTTGCCGCCGTGCAGGTTGACGATGTCCATGGTACCCATGGCCAGGCCGGCACCGTTGACCATGCAGCCGATGTTGCCTTCAAGGGCAACGTAGTTCAGTTCGAACTTGGCAGCGTGGGCTTCACGGGCGTCGTCCTGCGACGGGTCGTGGAAGGTTTTCAGCTTCGGCTGACGGTACATGGCGTTGGCGTCGATGTTGATCTTGGCATCGAGGCAGTGCAGGTCGCCATCGGCCTTGATCACCAGCGGGTTCACTTCCAGCAGCGCCAGGTCATGATCCTTGAACAGCTTGGCCAGGCCAACGAAGATCTTGGCAAACTGTTGAACTTGCTTGCCTTCCAGGCCCAGCTGGAAAGCCAGCTCGCGACCCTGGAACGGCTGAGCGCCGACCAGTGGGTCGATGGTGGCCTTGAGGATTTTCTCAGGCGTTTCGTGAGCGACTTTCTCGATGTCCACGCCACCTTCGGTGGAAGCCATGAACACGATACGGCGGCTCGAACGATCGACTACAGCGCCCAGGTACAGCTCTTTGGCGATGTCAGTGCAGGATTCGACCAGAATCTTGGAGACGGGTTGACCGTTGGCATCGGTCTGGTAGGTAACCAGATTCTTGCCCAACCACTGTGCAGCGAACGCCTTGGCGTCTTCCTTGCTGCGAACCAGCTTTACGCCGCCCGCTTTACCGCGACCACCCGCGTGAACCTGGGCTTTTACAACCCACTCGTTCCCGCCGATCTTGTCGCAGGCTTCTGCAGCTTGCTCAGGGGTATCGACTGCGAAACCCTTGGAAACTGGCAGGCCGTACTCAGCGAACAGCTGCTTACCCTGATACTCGTGAAGATTCATGCTTTTTACCGTCTTCGTTAGGTACTGCGCTTCGGCGCTGCGCCATCAGTGGCGCCGCACCACCTGTGACCGTTGACCCCGGGTTTCCCGTGTGATCCGGTCCGGCGGACTTTCCGCGGTGAGTCATGCACGCAAGACTCACGACGGGCAGCCCGCCGTGGTTTCTTATAATTAACGCTTCTTACGGTTGGCCACGTGAATGGCGCCGCCATTCACCGCCAGCGCTGCTTCATGCAACGCTTCGGACAGGGTTGGATGGCTGAAGACCATCATGCCCAGATCCTCGGCACTGGTGCCGAATTCCATTGCGATTGCGCCCTGCTGCACCAGTTCGGCAGCCGATGGGCCAATCACGTGAACACCCAGAACGCGGTCGGTCTTGGCATCGGCGATGACCTTGACGAAACCACCGGTGTCGTTGGCAGCCATCGCACGGCCGCTGGCCGCGAACGGGAAGGTGCCCACGTTAACCTCAACGCCCTCGGCCTTCAAGGCCTGTTCGGTCTTGCCGACCCACGCGATTTCCGGGTGGGTGTAGATGACCGATGGGATCAGGTCGTAGTTCATCTGGGCCTTGTGGCCCTTGATGCGCTCGACGACCATGATGCCCTCTTCCGAAGCCTTGTGGGCCAGCATCATGCCGCGTACCACGTCACCGATGGCGTACACGCCCGGAACGCTGGTGGCGCAGTAATCGTCGACGAAGATGTAGCCACGCTCGTCGATGGTCACGCCGCTGTCGGATGCCAGCAGATCGGTAGTCACCGGGCGACGGCCGACGGCAACAATCAGCTTGTCGAAGGTGATCTTCTGCTCGCCTTCGGCGTTGGTGTAGGTCACTTCGACTTCATTGCCGTTGACTTTCGAGCCGGTGACGCGAGCGCCCAGCTTGATGTCCAGGCCTTGCTTGGTCAGGGTCTTCTGGGCTTCTTTCGACACGGCGGTGTCGGCAGCCATCAGGAAGGTGTCCAGGGCTTCCAGGACGGTCACTTCAGCACCCAGGCGAGCCCATACCGAGCCCAGCTCCAGGCCGATCACGCCTGCACCGATAACGCCCAGGCGCTTCGGTACGGCCTGGAATTCCAGGGCGCCGGTGGAGTCGACGATGACGTTCTGGTCGACCGGGGCCGGCGGAATGTCGATCGGGCGCGAGCCGGAAGCCAGGATCACGTTCTCGGCTTCGATGACTTCGGTGGTGCCGTCAGCTTTGGTAACTTCGACTTTCTTGCCGGCCAGCAGCTTGCCGTGGCCCTGGATCGAAGTGACGCCGTTGGCCTTGAACAGGGTGGCAACGCCACCGGTCAGGTTCTTGACGATGCCCGCCTTGCGGCCAACCATCGCGGCCACGTCCATCTTCACTTCGCCAGTGGAGATACCGTGGACGTTGAAGCTCTCTTTGGCTTCCTTGTATTTCCAGGAGCTGTCCAGCAGCGCCTTGGAAGGAATGCAACCTACGTTCAGGCAGGTGCCGCCCAGGGCCAGCTTGCCCTCGGCGTCGGTGTACTTCTCGATACAGGCAGTCTTCAGACCAAGTTGTGCGGCCTTGATGGCAGCCACATAGCCGCCTGGGCCTGCACCGATTACCACTACGTCGAATTTCTGGGTCATAAAAGATTCCTTATCAGCTACAAGCTACAAGCCGCGAACCGCGCGGCATGGCTTCTCGCGAAGCCAGGCCCGGCACGGTACGCAGCCAGAGGGTTAGATGTCCAGCAGCAGGCGGGACGGATCTTCCAGCAGGTTCTTGATAGTGACCAGGAAGGTTACCGCTTCCTTGCCGTCGATCAGGCGGTGATCGTACGACAGCGCCAGGTACATCATCGGGCGAATCACGACCTGGCCATTGATGGCCATCGGGCGCTGGATGATGTTGTGCATGCCGAGAATGGCAGCCTGCGGCGGGTTGACGATCGGGGTCGACATCATCGAACCGAAGGTGCCACCGTTGGTGATGGTGAAGGTACCACCGGTCATCTCTTCGATGGACAGTTTGCCGTCACGGGCCTTCTTGCCGAAGGTAGCGATGCCGTTCTCGATTTCAGCCAGGCTCATCGACTCGGCGTTACGCAGCACCGGCACCACCAGGCCACGGTCGCTGGACACGGCAACACCGACGTCGGCGAAGCCGTGGTAGACGATGTCGTTGCCGTCGATCGAGGCGTTGACAGCCGGGAAGCGCTTCAGCGCTTCGGTGGCAGCCTTGACGAAGAACGACATGAAGCCCAGGCGCACGCCATTGTGGGTCTTCTCGAACAGGTCCTTGTACTTCGAACGCAGGGCCATGACTTCGGTCATGTCCACTTCGTTGAAGGTGGTCAGCATCGCCATGTTCGACTGGGCTTCGACCAGACGCTCGGCGATCTTGGCACGCAGGCGGGTCATCGGCACGCGCTTCTCGGTACGGTCGCCAGCAGCGACGACAACCGGGGCAGCGGCAGCAGCGGCAGGCTTGGCAGCCGGTGCAGCGGCAGGAGCCGACTTCTTGTTGGCAACAGCAGCAACCACGTCTTCCTTGGTGACGCGACCGCCTTTACCGGTGCCTGCCACGGTAGCCAGGTCGATGCCGTTTTCTTCAGCCAGCTTGCGCGCAGCCGGGGCAGCGATCGGGTCATCTTCGCCGGCGTCAGCGCTGGCAGCGGCCGGAGCAGCTGCAGGTGCGGCGGCCGCGGCAGGCGCGGCGGCAGCACCGCCTTCAACGATCGAACCCAGCAATTCGTCGGACAGGACGGTGTCGCCCTCGCCCTTGACGATGTCGCCCAGCACGCCATCGGCAGTCGCCAGTACTTCCAGGACAACCTTGTCAGTCTCGATGTCGACGATCAGCTCGTCACGCTTGACGGCTTCGCCCGGCTTCTTGTGCCAGGTGGCAACGGTGCCATCGGCAACCGATTCCGGGAAGGTTGGGGCTTTGATCTCGATAGCCATTATCTGTGTTTCCTTAAATTCGGTTTCAGGTGCGCGAAGGCGTTAGACAGTGAAGGCGTCTTGCAGCAGTTTTTCCTGCTGTTCGGCGTGCTTCGAAGCGTAACCACAGGCTGGCGCGGCAGAAGCGTCGCGACCGGCGTATTCCAGGACCAGTGCCTTGTTGTGGCGGCCCAGGATACGGCGCATGTGGTGCTGGCTGCTGTACCAGGCGCCCTGGTTCATCGGCTCTTCCTGACACCAGACCGCATGCTTGAGGTTGGTGTAAGGGGCGAGGATTTCGACCAGATCGTCCTCAGGGAACGGATACAGCTGCTCGATACGCAGGATGGCGATGTCTTCGCGGCCTTCGGCACGGCGTTTTTCCAGCAGGTCGTAGTAGACCTTGCCGCTGCACAGCACCAGACGCTCGACCTTGGCCGGATCGATTGCGTCGATTTCCGGGATCACGGTCTGGAACGAGCCTTCTGCCAGGTCTTCCAGGGTCGAGATGGCCAGCTTGTGGCGCAGCAGCGACTTCGGCGTCAGGACGACCAGCGGCTTGCGCAGCGGGCGAATGACCTGGCGACGCAGCAGGTGGTAAATCTGTGCCGGCGTCGTCGGTACGCAGACCTGGATGTTGTGCTCGGCGCACAGCTGCAGGTAACGCTCCAGACGCGCGGAGGAGTGCTCCGGCCCCTGCCCTTCATAGCCGTGTGGCAGCAGCATGGTCAGGCCACACAGGCGGCCCCACTTGTGCTCACCACTGGTGATGAACTGGTCGATCACCACTTGCGCACCGTTGGCGAAGTCGCCGAACTGGGCTTCCCAGATCACCAGCGCGTTCGGCATGGTGGTGGAGTAGCCGTATTCGAAGGCCAGTACCGCTTCCTCGGACAGGAACGAATCGTACAGATCGAAACGTGGCTGGCCAGGGAACAGGTTCTGCAACGGAATGTAGGTGCTGGCGTCCTTCTGGTTGTGCAGCACCGCGTGACGGTGCGAGAAGGTGCCACGGCCGATGTCCTGGCCGGTCATGCGGATCGGGTGACCTTCGAACTGCAGGGTGGCGTAAGCCATGGTCTCTGCATAACCCCAGTTGATCGGCAAGCCACCGGCCTGCATCTTCTGACGGTCTTCGTAGATCTTCGACACCTGACGCTGGACCACGAAACCTTCCGGCAGCTCGAGCAGCTTGGCCGACAGATCCTGCAGGGTCTTGAGGTCGAAACGGGTGTCGTGACGCGCGGTCCAGGCATGGCCCAGGTACGGACGCCAGTCGACGAACAGCTCGCGGTTCGGCTCCTTGACCAGGCTTTTCACCACGTGCAGGCCATTGTCCAGCGCGTTGCGGTACTCGTCGATCTTGGCCTGAGCGCGCTCGGCGTCGATGCGACCGGCCTGGATCAGCTGCTCGGCATACAACTCACGGGTAGTGCGCTGCTTGCTGATTTGCTGGTACATCAGCGGCTGGGTGCCGTTCGGCTCGTCAGCCTCGTTGTGGCCACGGCGACGGTAGCAGACCAGGTCGATGACCACGTCACGCTTGAACTGCATGCGGTAGTCGATGGCCAGCTGGGTGACGAACAGCACGGCTTCCGGGTCATCGCCGTTCACGTGCAGGATCGGTGCCTGGATCATCTTGGCAACGTCGGTCGCGTACTCGGTGGAGCGCGCATCCAGTGGGTTGCTGATGGTGAAACCAACCTGGTTGTTGATCACGATGTGCACGGTACCGCCGGTCTTGAAACCGCGGGTCTGCGACATCTGGAAGGTTTCCATGACCACGCCCTGGCCAGCGAACGCAGCGTCGCCGTGGATCGAGATCGGCAGCACCTTGTCGCCAACGGTGTCGTTGCGGCGGTCCTGACGGGCGCGCACCGAACCCTCGACCACCGGCGAAACGATTTCCAGGTGGGACGGGTTGAACGCCATGGCCAGGTGCACTTCGCCACCCGGGGTCATCACGTTCGAGGAGAAGCCCTGGTGATACTTCACGTCACCCGAGCCCAGCTCGTTCATCTTCTTGCCTTCGAACTCGTCGAACAGCTCGCGCGGGTTCTTGCCGAAGGTGTTCACCAGCACGTTCAGGCGGCCACGGTGGGCCATGCCGATCACGACCTCCTTGGCGCCGTAAGAGCCGGAACGCTGGATCATTTCATCCAGCATCGGAATCAGGCTCTCGCCGCCTTCAAGGCCGAAACGCTTGGTGCCCGGGTACTTGGTGCCCAGGTACTTTTCCAGGCCCTCACCGGCGGTCACGCGCTCGAGCAGGTGGGCCTGCACGTCAGCGGAAAATTCCGGACGGCCGCGCACGCTTTCCAGGCGCTGCTGGAACCAGCTGCGCTGCTCGGAATCGACGATGTGGGTGAATTCGGCGCCAATGGTGCGACAATATGTCTTCTGGAGTGCATCGAAGATGTCGCGTAGGCTCGCCTCCTCTTTGCCGATGAACAGGTCGCCGGCACGGAAGGTCGTATCAAGATCGGCATTGGTCAAGCCGTAGTGATTGATCGACAGGTCTACGGGCGCAGGGCGCTGCCACAACCCCAACGGGTCGAGCTTGGCAGCCTGATGGCCGCGCATACGATAGGCCTGGATCAGTCGCAGAACTTCAACCTGCTTCTTCTCGTGTTCACTGCTCACGCTCCCGGCGGAAACCGGTTGAGCGCGGCGCTGGTTCTTTGCCAGCAGTACGAAATGGTCGCGGATTGTCGAGTGCGATACATCAGTAGCGGTGCTGCCGTCGGCTGGCAACTTCTGGAAGTAAGTGCGCCACTCTTCTGGCACAGCGTTAGGGTCGTGCAGGTAGAGCTCGTAGAGCTCTTCCACATATGCAGCGTTACCACCTGAAAGGTGGGCGCTATCCCACATGCGCTGCATCACGCTTTCTTGCATGCTTGGTCACCCTCGATTAGGGGACTGATCGGCGAGAGCCACAGCAAACCTGGAAAAGTCCGAAAACAGCGACTGAACCACGCCACCTGGATCCTGCTGATTTTCCGGGTACCAGCCCGGAAAGCCCCTGCTGGTCTCATATCTTCATAGGTAATGAACGCGGGCTTTGTGGGCCCTTGTTCGGGTTTTACCTCAGTGCGGGCTCACCACCCGCACCTCGGCTTACTGCAGGTACAACGCTTTGTATCAGGTGCCGCTTTGCAGCAGCATGTTACGTACGTGACCGATTGCCTTGGTCGGGTTCAGACCTTTCGGGCAAACGTTTACGCAGTTCATGATCCCGCGGCAGCGGAATACGCTGAACGGGTCATCCAGGGACGCCAGGCGCTCCTGAGTCTTGGTATCGCGGCTGTCGGCAAGGAAGCGGTAGGCTTGCAGCAAGGCTGCCGGGCCCAGGAACTTGTCCGGGTTCCACCAGAACGACGGGCAGGAAGTCGAGCAGCACGCGCACAGGATGCACTCGTACAGGCCGTCCAGCTTGTCACGGTCTTCCGGCGACTGCAGGCGCTCGATGGCCGGGGCCGGGGTGTCGTTCTGCAGGAACGGCTTCACCTTCTCGTACTGCTTGTAGAAGATGCTCATATCGACCACCAGGTCACGAATGACCGGCAGGCCTGGCAGAGGACGCAGAACCAGCTTGCCGCCCTTCACGACCGCCGACAGCGGGGTGATGCAGGCCAGGCCGTTCTTGCCGTTCATGTTCATGCCGTCGGAACCGCAAACGCCTTCACGGCAGGAGCGACGGTACGAGAAACCCTCGTCCTTTTCCTTGATCAGCGCCAATACATCCAGCACCATCAGGTCCTTGCCGCCGGTATCGACGTCGAACGACTCCATTTTTGGCGCCGAGTCGGTGTCCGGGTTGTAACGATAAACTTCGACTTTCAACATAGCAGCCACCCTTAGTAAGTCCGGACTTTTGGTTCGAAGGCTGGAACAGTCTTCGGCGCAAAGTTGACGCCGCGCTTGGCAACGCGCTTCTCACCCGGGTAGTACAGGGTGTGGCACAGCCAGTTTTCGTCGTCACGGTCTTCGAAGTCTTCACGGGCGTGAGCGCCGCGGGACTCTTTACGGGCTTCCGCCGCGATGGCGGTAGCTTCGGCAACTTCCAGCAGGTTCTGCAGCTCCAGCGCTTCGATACGCGCGGTGTTGAAGGCCTGGGACTTGTCGTTGATCTTGACGTTGGCGATACGGTCACGCAGACCGGCCAGTTGCTCGATACCCTTCTGCATGTATTCGCCAGTACGGAATACACCGAAGTAGTTCTGCATGCAGCTCTGCAGCTCACGCTTCAGGCTGGCAACGTCTTCACCGCTGGTACGCTCATTGAGCTTGTTCAGGCGGTTCAGGGCAACATCGACGTCGGTGTCGCTGGCGTCGCGGTATTCCACGCCTTCGCTCAGCGCCTTCTCCAGGTGCAGGCCGGCAGCACGGCCGAACACCACCAGGTCGAGCAGCGAGTTGCCGCCCAGGCGGTTGGCACCGTGAACCGATACGCACGCCACTTCACCTACGGCGAACAGGCCCGGGATGATGTGATCCTGACCGTCGGCGTCCATGGTGATGGCCTGGCCATGGATGTTGGTGGCAACGCCGCCCATCATGTAGTGGCAGGTTGGAACCACCGGCACCGGCGCGACCACAGGGTCGACGTGGGCGAAGGTCTTGGACAGCTCGCAGATACCTGGCAGGCGGCTGTGCAGCACTTCCTCGCCCAGGTGGTCCAGCTTCAGCAGTACGTGGTCCTTGTTCGGGCCCACGCCGTTGCCGGCGATGATTTCCTTGACCATGGAGCGGGCAACCACGTCGCGGCCGGCCAGGTCTTTGGCGTTCGGCGCGTAACGCTCCATGAAGCGCTCGCCGTGGGCGTTGATCAGGTAGCCACCTTCACCGCGGCAACCCTCGGTGACCAGTACACCGGCGCCGGCGATACCGGTCGGGTGGAACTGCCACATTTCGATGTCCTGCACCGGCACGCCTGCACGCAGGGCCATGCCGATACCGTCACCGGTGTTGATCAGGGCGTTGGTGGTGGACGCGTAGATACGGCCTGCACCGCCAGTGGCCAGTACGGTGGCCTTGGACTTGATGTACAGGGTTTCGCCGGTTTCGATGCAGATGGCGATCACACCCACGAATGCGCCGTCCTGGTTCTTCACCAGGTCAACTGCGTAGTACTCGTTGAGGAACGTGGTGCCCGCTTTCAGGTTGCCCTGGTACAGGGTGTGCAGCAGCGCGTGACCGGTACGGTCCGAAGCGGCACAGGTACGGGCGGCCTGGCCACCTTTACCGAAGTCCTTGGACTGACCACCGAACGGGCGCTGATAGATGCGGCCGGTTTCAGTGCGCGAGAACGGCAGACCCATGTGGTCCAGTTCGAAGACCGCAGCCGGGCCTTCCTGACACATGTATTCGATAGCGTCCTGGTCACCGATGTAGTCGGAACCCTTGACGGTATCGTACATGTGCCAGCGCCAGTCGTCGTTCGGGTCGGCCGAAGCGATGGCGCAGGTGATGCCGCCCTGGGCGGATACGGTGTGCGAACGGGTCGGGAAGACCTTGGTGACTACGGCAGTCTTGTGGCCGCCTTGAGCCAGTTGCAGCGCTGCGCGCATGCCGGCGCCGCCACCACCGATGATGATGGCGTCGAAGGAAATGGTTGGAATGCTAGCCATGGATCAGATACCCCAGAGAATCTGCACACCCCAGACGAAGTAAGCGAACATCGCAACGCCGCATACCGCCTGGAACAGGAAACGAATCGCAGTTGCCGACTTGCCGAACGACATAGGCGTCAGGTAGTCGGTTGCAATGGTCCACATGCCGACCCAGGCGTGAGCGCCCAGGGCAACGAGGGCCAGCAGACTGAAGATCCGCATCGCGTTGTTGGAGAACAGACCATGCCACTGGGTGTAGTCGATGCCTGGGTGGGCGACCACGT
Source organism: Pseudomonas sp. GLN_2 (assembly GCF_043106005.1). Lineage (NCBI taxonomy): Bacteria > Pseudomonadati > Pseudomonadota > Gammaproteobacteria > Pseudomonadales > Pseudomonadaceae > Pseudomonas > Pseudomonas sp. GLN_2. The sequence continues at coordinate 36,287 of NZ_JBICMC010000105.1, forward strand.
AGCCGATCAGGAAGAGGAAGTAAGCCGCGAGAACGACCGCAGAAACGCGCTGCGCCATCCAGTCATAGAGGCCCGAACGCGACAGGTTCGTGACATTGGTTACCATACCCAAACTCCCACCAGAACGATCAGCACCACGGAGATGACGATCACGATTTTCGAGCCCAGCTTGCCGCCTTCCAGCGTCTCACCGATACCCATGTCCATGATCAGGTGACGAACACCTGCCACGAGGTGATAAAGCAGGGCGGACAGCAGACCCCAGGTCACGAACTTGGCCAGCGGGCTGGTCAGACACGCCTTCACCTCACCGAAGCCTTCCTCGGAACCCAGCGACTTGCCCAGTGCATAAAGCATGATGGCAAGGCCGATGAACAGGATGACGCCGGAGATACGGTGCAGGATGGACGTGTACGCAGTGACGGGGAGCTTGATGGTCCTTAGGTCTAGGTTTACAGGTCGTTGGCTTTTCACGGCTTTTTTCACACTGAAGAGCCCCTAGCGAATCAGGGCAAAGTTGTTGGTAAGTGTACTGGTCAGGTACCCACCACCCAGGGAACGGCGACCCCCAGCAGTTCGGGCTTGCAAGCCCCTGGCGGTCGGGTGCCGAGTATAGACAGTTAGGCTGCTTATGACAACGTGACGGGGTAGCCCAAATAGCGCATTGCCTTTAATGAACAAAAGGCGTAAATGGGCGAGAATTTCGGGAAAAATCAGGCTTGAATGCCTGATTCAACAAGCCTTTAGGCAAATTGACATCTGAATTTATCCCTCTATAGTGGTGCGGGCCCTGCGTGGGGGGCCTGTCTGATGATTTCAAGCATTAATAGGAGGCCACATGGCTGACAAAAAAGCGCAGTTGGTCATCGAGGGCGCTGCCCCCGTCGAGCTGCCCATTTTAACCGGCACCGTTGGTCCTGATGTAATCGACGTCCGCGGGTTAGGGGCCACTGGTCACTTCACCTTCGACCCAGGTTTCATGGCGACTGCCTCGTGCGAGTCGAAGATCACCTATATTGACGGCGACAAAGGTATCCTGCTGCACCGCGGCTACCCGATCGAGCAACTCGCCGAACAGTCCGACTACCTCGAAACCTGCTACCTGCTGCTCAACGGCGAACTGCCGAATGCCGAGCAGAAGGCCCAGTTCGTCAGCACCGTCAAGAACCACACCATGGTTCACGAGCAGCTGAAGTCCTTCTTCAACGGCTTCCGCCGCGACGCTCACCCGATGGCGGTGATGTGCGGCGTAGTCGGCGCCCTGTCGGCGTTCTATCACGACTCCCTGGACATCAATAACCCGCAACACCGCGAAATCTCCGCGGTGCGCCTGGTCGCCAAGATGCCGACCCTGGCTGCGATGGTTTACAAGTACTCCATGGGCCAGCCGATGATGTATCCGCGCAACGACCTGTCGTACGCGGAAAACTTCCTGCACATGATGTTCAACACCCCGTGCGAGATCAAACCGATCAGCCCGGTACTGGCCAAGGCAATGGACCGGATCTTCATCCTCCACGCCGACCACGAGCAGAACGCCTCCACCTCCACCGTTCGTCTGGCCGGCTCGTCGGGTGCCAACCCGTTCGCCTGTATCGCCGCCGGTATCGCCGCACTGTGGGGCCCGGCCCACGGCGGTGCGAACGAAGCCGTACTGACCATGCTGGATGAAATCGGCGATGTTTCGAACATCGACAAATTCATCGCCAAGGCCAAGGACAAGAACGACCCGTTCAAGCTGATGGGCTTCGGTCACCGCGTGTACAAGAACCGCGACCCGCGCGCCACAGTGATGAAGCAGACCTGCGACGAAGTCCTGCGCGAGCTGGGCATCAAGAACGACCCGCAGCTGGAACTGGCCATGCGCCTGGAAGAGATCGCCCTGACCGATCCTTACTTCATCGAGCGTTCGCTGTACCCGAACGTCGACTTCTACTCGGGGATCATCCTCAAGGCGATCGGCATTCCGACCAGCATGTTCACCGTGATCTTCGCCCTGGCACGCACCGTGGGCTGGATCTCGCACTGGAAAGAAATGCTCTCCAGCCCGTACAAGATCGGCCGTCCGCGCCAGCTGTACACCGGCGAGCAGAAGCGCGACATCGTTGCTCTGAAAGACCGCAAGTAAGCGTTGATCGCCGAACGCAAAAAGGCTGCCCTCGGGCAGCCTTTTTTATTGTAAATCCTGCCGTTAGCAGTTCGATCTTTGCGGGGGCGGCCTTGCATCGCGAAAGGGCTGCAAAGCAGCCTACGCAGTATTGCGGTAGCCTAAGATTTGGGGGCCGCTGCGCGCCCCATTCGCGACGCAAGGCCGCTCCCACAGAGACCGCGCGCCGCGTTAAACCTCAGTTTTTCTCAGCCCGCTCGCGCAGCCCTTTCAGGGTATTGAACGGCGCATCCACCACGAACTTGTTGGCCACCATCGCCGGCACGCTGCCACCCGGCTCGGTGTGCACCTGGTAAGTCACTTCGGTGCTGTCGCCCTTGGGCACCAGCTTCCAGAAGCCCTGGACCTTTGCCACCCGCACAAAGCCCTTCTCTTCCGGGACATAGGTCGGCTCTTCGACCAAGTTACGGGTCAGGCTGCCATCAGCCCCCTTCACCGTGGTGATATGCAGCACGGAATCACGCGGGGTCACCGGCCAAGGCGTGTTGAACTGGGTGTAGGTCCAGCTTTGGTCGCCCTCGTGCTTGAGCAGCTTCTGCGACTTGCATTCGTGAATCCACGCACAGGCACCGGCCACGTCTTCCTGCAGCGCCTGCACCTTGGCCAACGGCGCCTTGATCACGGTAACACCCTGATAGGCCTTGTACTTGGAACCGGCCACTTCGCTGAGGGATACCTTGATCCCGTCCTCGTCCTTGGCCACCTGCCAGTTCTCAGCCCAGGCCACAGGCGACAGCAGAACACCCACGCCACACAGCAGTGCAATACGCTTGAACGATCTCATCATGTTTATCCTTGTTGTCGAAGATCCAGCCTGTCACGCCGCCGTCATCTGCTCCCACCAGCCAAGAATCCTGATTGCCTCGTCACGATCACTGCCGCACACCTCGACATCTGCCTTGAAACCACCGCACACCGCCGGCCGCTCAGGCTTGCCAAACAGGTCGCAAAGGTTGGCCGCAGTCAGGTGCAGGCAGCGCTCACCCGCCGGCTTGCCATTGGGCATTCGCGGCATCGCAGAAGTGATGGACGGGGCGATGCAGCAGGCACCACAGCCCTCACGGCATTGCATGGCTATTCACCAAAATCAGGACTCCCTGGAACAAAACGGGACGAACGCCCCTGGATAGTAACCGCTCAAACAGTCGTTTGAAATTGCTGGCACGATGAAATCTGCTGTGACCCAGCAGTCAGTACTCACCTATTGGCGATACTCGAAATCGATGGCAGCGCCCTCCACCTCACGACGGCTATCATTGCGCAGTTGCAGCTGCATTTCGTTGTTGATCAGCCGGCCATTGAGCTGGAACGGGCTGTCATTGGTCTCTGGCTTTTCTGTGAACATGGGCGGCAACAAAGGTTTGCGCCGCTGGATTGGGGAAAGCGTGCCCACATTCGGCTCAAGGTTGTTGACCATCTCGACGGGCAAGCTAAGGTCCAGCCCTGTCTTGGGCAATGGCTTGGCAACCGCTTTGCTGACCGGCTTGTGCGCGGGCTTGGCTGTCGCCTTTTTTGGCACGTGCTTGCCCTGAGCCGCCTGAACCTCGCTTGCCGGCTGCGCAGCCAAGGCAGGGGCGACCGGGCAGCAAAACGGCAAAAGGCACACGATCAGAACAAAGCAGCGCAAAACGTTCATGGCAAATGGACAGACTGGCAGGAAAAATGCGTATGCTCCCTGTTCCACAGGCAGCTTGCAAGCCTTACAAAAGCGTAACCGCAGTCTCCCTGCACAACTGCTGCGCCAGCAAACCGAGCGTAATCACAGCCCGCTCGGCCTCCTTATTCCAAGGAATGCCGCAGTTGAGTCGGACACAGTGGTTGAACTGCTCTGTGTTACTGAATATCAGTCCTGGCGCAATGCTGATGCCCTGCTCCAGCGCACGCACATGCAGCTCCTGGGTATTGACCCGACCCGGCAGGCTCACCCAGAGAATGAAGCCGCCTGTCGGCCGGGTCATCTGGGTACCCTCGGGGAAGTGCTGCTGCACTGCCAGCTGATAGGCACTGAGGTTCTTGCGATATTCCTGGCGTATGTAGCGCAGATGCCGATCGTAGCCGCCATTCTCCAGGTAGGCTGCCACGCCCATCTGCGTCACGCTACAGGCCGAGTGGGTGGTAAACGTCTGCAGGCGCTGAATCTCGTCCTGGTAACGCCCGGCGATCATCCAGCCCACCCGCACCCCAGGGGACAGGGTCTTGGAGAAGCTCGAACAGTAGATCACCCGGTCCAGCCGGTCGAACGCCTTCAGCGCCTTGGTCTTGCCCTGCTCGAACATCAGCTCACCGTAGATGTCATCCTCGATGATCTGGATATCGAAGTCCGAGGCCAGGCGCAGCAATTGCTTTTGCCGCTCTTCGGGAACGGTGCCGCCCAGCGGGTTGCTCAAGCGCGCAGTGAGCACCAGCGCCTTGATCGACCATTGGTTAGCCGCCAGTTGCAAGGCTTCGAGGCTGATACCGGTGGACGGGTCACTGGGGATTTCGATCACTTTCAAACCCAGCAGGTCAGCCAGCTGCAGCAAGCCGTAATAGGTCGGCGACTCGGCGGCGATCAGGTCACCTGGGCGGGTGAGCACCCGCAGCGACATCTGCAGGGCATCGACACACCCATGGGTCACGATCACTTCGCGCGGGTCGACCAGCACGCCGGCATCGCGCATGCGTATGGCAATCTGTCGGCGCAGCGGCTCGAAACCGGGGCTGAACATGTAGCTGAAGGCGCGCGGGCTGTGGAAGCGCGTCACCTTGGCGATTTGCTGATGCAGGGCGCGCACTGGCAGGTAGTCGACATGCGGCACTGCAGCGCCAAACGGGAACACACCATCGCGGCGCGCCTCAGTCAGCACCTGCTGGATGATGCTGGCGCGCGTGACCAGGCCGGGGCGTTCCACCCGGGCGATGTCCGGGGTTTGCGCGGTCAAGGCAGGGGTCTGGTGCACGTAATAGCCAGACTGCGGCCGCGCCCGGATAAGCCCTTGGTCCTCAAGATTGGCATAGGCCTGCAACACCGTGGCATGGCTGACGTTGAGCTGGGCGCTCATCTTGCGCACGGAGGGTACCCGCTCGCCTGGCTGGTAGACACCGCGACGGATATCATCGGCCAGTTGCTGGGCGATACGCTGGTACAGCAGCAGGTTGGTCATGTCGACATGCTCGTTATTCTTGTACGGGTCACTGACGGTAGAGAATACCGTAACAGTTGCAAAGTGTACTGGGACAGATTGCAACATAGTCGACAATACAACAGCGTGACCGCTATCGAAACGATTAAACCGACATAAAACGGGCCGCAAAGCGGCCCGTTTCGACAAGACTCAGCGCGCTGGCGCGAGCCGACCCTTGTCATCGGAGAATACGATCTCCACTCGACGGTTCTGCGCCCTGCCCCGCTCCGAAGCATTGGCCTCGATCGGGTACTGGTCGCCATAGCCCTCAACCTGCAGGCGCTTTTCATCGATGCCCAGGTCCACAAGCATGTCGGCCACGGACTGCGCCCGGTCGCGCGACAGCTTGAGATTCTCCTCGCCCGTGCCAGTACTGTCGGTATAGCCCTCGATACGCACTACCCGGCGCGGGTTGAGCTGCAGGAACTGCACCAGCTTGAGCACAGTACGGCTGGCCGAGTTCTTCAGGTCGGCACTGCCGGTATCGAACAGCACATCGCCCAAGGTCATCACCAAGCCACGATCGGCCTGCTCCGACGCCAACGCGGCAATCTGCGACTCGACCCACTTGCCCTGCTGCTGCACGCTGGCCAGCTTGGCCTCACGCAAGGCCAACTGCAGGCGCTGGCGCTCCAGGTCGAGCTTGGCCTGGCGCTCCTGGTTCAGCGCCAGCTTGGCATGCTCGCGGGCAATCTCGCTGTAGCGCTGGCTGAGGTAAGCATAATGCCGCACATCAGAACCGGTGCCGATGTAACTGGACAGGCGCTCGGCGCGAGCCAGCGATTCACCCGCCCGAATCACGTCACGCGGCGCGCTGCGCAGCACATCGGAATCATCTTTGACCCCCTGGAAGGCGACGGTGGCCTCATCCAGCGCGGCACTGCTGCGCTGGCTGGCGCAACCTTGCAATCCTGCCGTCAGCGCCAACAATGCCAGTGCAGCCAAAGGCGTACGACGGATCATGGCTGCACCTCCAGTTGCTTGCGCAAGCGCTTGACCCGCGACTGCAGCACCTGCAGCTGCTCTTCGCTCTTCTGGTTCAGCACCTGGGCCTCGGCCAGGCGCGCATCCAGCTCGGCTTGCTCGGCGCGCATGCGCGCATCGCGATAGTCCTGGGTAAGCATGTTGGCCTTGGCGCGGGCCAGCTTGTCTTCAGCCAGTTTCAGCGTTTCTACCTGCTCAGTGGCGCCGACGGCCTTGGCCTGGTCCAGAGCCTGTTCGGAAATGCGCATCTGCTCGTCAGGGGCCGGATCATTGGCGCAGCCAGCCAAGCCGAGCACGGCCAGGGCGAGGATTAGTGGTTGGGTTCTCACGCAATCTTCCTAGTGTTTGGGGGCGTCCGCAGGCACGTGCAACTGCGCTTTCCAGCGCTCGACATTACGTTGCAGCACAGCTTCGGATGCACCAGAGATCGGCAATTCTGTCAGTTTTTTTGCCAATTGCCCACGCAACCAGCTGTCATTGCACGCCGAGTTGTGCGACAGCGCCAGGTACAGGCCCGGCCTGTCCACCGGCAAGCCGCGGGCTATCAGGTCATTGCTCATACCCAGGCTCTGGGCCATGGCCATACCGGAGTAACGGCCAGCCAGCACATAATCCACCTGGCCGAGTACCAGTTTCTGGAACGCCTGGGTCAGGTTCTGCGCCGGCACCAGCTTGAGCTGGGCCTTGGCGAACGCAGTAAAGGCCGGGGTCAGGCGCGCACGCTCGGACAAACTGCCCTGGTACCTGGCCAGATCGGCCGGGCCATCAAAGGTCACCGCTGCATCATGGCGGGTCCACACCAGGTACTCATTGAGCTGCAACGGCGGATGGATGTAGTCCAGCGCGGTCAGTTGCTCCACCTGCATGGGGGTGTCGAGCAGCAGGTCCATGCGCCCGCTGCGCACCTCTTCCAGCGCCTGATCACGGCGACCGGCACTCAGCACCTCGACCTTCACACCCAGCTCTTCCGCCACCTGGCGCAACAGGTCAACGTTGGCGCCGATCAGGTGCTTCGGGTCTTTCGGGTCCTGCCACGAATAGGGCGGCGCATCAGGGCTGCCGGTCGCCACCAGGCGCTCGCACTTGCCTGCGGCCATGGCCAGTGGTGACACCAACAGCGCCACACATGCCAGCACCCTGCCCGTTCCGCGCAACGTCATCCCTCACCCCTCAAGCCATAAAAAAACCCGACCCTCAAAACGAGGGCCGGGTTCTTTATAAGTGAAGCAGGCGGATCAGACCAGCTTTTCCAGCTCCGGCACCGCTTCGAACAGGTCAGCAACCAGGCCGTAATCAGCCACCTGGAAGATCGGCGCTTCTTCATCCTTGTTGATCGCCACGATCACTTTGGAGTCTTTCATGCCGGCCAGGTGCTGGATCGCGCCGGAGATACCGACGGCGATGTACAGCTGTGGCGCAACGATCTTGCCGGTCTGGCCGACCTGCATGTCGTTCGGCACAAAGCCTGCGTCGACCGCGGCGCGCGAAGCACCGACAGCGGCGCCGAGCTTGTCGGCCAGGCTGTACAGGTGCTTGAAGTTGTCACCGTTACCCATGCCACGGCCGCCGGAAACGACGATCTTGGCAGCGGTCAGCTCTGGGCGGTCGGACTTGGCCAGCTCTTCGCCAACGAAAGCCGAAATGCCGGCGTTGTGCGCAGCGCCAACAGCCTCGACGGCAGCCGAGCCACCTTCGGCGGGCACGGCGTCGAAGCCGGTGGTACGCACGGTGATCACCTTGATGGCCGCGCTCGATTGCACGGTGGCAATGGCGTTACCCGCATAGATCGGGCGCTTGAAGGTGTCGGCGGACTCGACCGAGATGATCTCGGAGATCTGGTCCACGTCCAGCAGCGCGGCAACACGTGGCAGGATGTTCTTGCCGTTGGTGGTAGCCGGGGCCAGCACATGGCTGTAACCCTTGGCCAGCTCGACGATCAGCGGCGCGACGTTTTCCGGCAGGACGTGGGCGTAGGCGGCGTTATCAGCCACCAGCACCTTGGCAACGCCGGCGATCTTGGCAGCGGATTCGGCAACGCCACCGACGTTCTGGCCAGCGACCAGGACGTGCACATCACCACCGATCTTGGCGGCTGCAGCGACAGTGTTCAGGGTGGCCGGGGCTACGGCGCCGGCCTCGTATTCAGCGACAACCAGGATAGTCATTTAGATTACCTTCGCTTCGTTCTTCAGCTTCTCGACCAGTTCGGCCACCGATTTGACCTTGATGCCCGCGCTGCGGGCAGCCGGGGCTTCAACCTTCACGGTCTTGTTGGTGGAGGCGAGGGAAACGCCCAGTGCGTCTGGAGTAACAGTCTCCAGCGGCTTCTTCTTGGCCTTCATGATGTTCGGCAGCGACGCGTAGCGTGGCTCGTTCAGGCGCAGGTCGGTGGTGACGATCGCGGGCAGGTTCAGCGCAACGGTCTGCAGGCCGCCATCGATTTCACGGGTGACATTCAGCTTGTCGCCAGCGACTTCGACCTTGGAAGCGAAGGTGCCCTGGGCGAAGCCAGTCAGCGCGGCCAGCATCTGGCCGGTCTGGTTGTTGTCACTGTCGATGGCCTGCTTGCCGAGGATGACCAGCTGCGGCTGCTCCTTGTCGACAACGGCCTTCAGCGCCTTGGCCACGGCCAGGGAGTTCAGTTCGTCAGCGGCTTCTACCAGGATGGCACGGTCGGCACCCAGGGCCAGGGCGGTACGCAGTTGCTCCTGGGCAGTGGTCGGGCCGACGGAAACGACGACGATCTCGGTCGCAACGCCTTTTTCCTTCAGGCGCACGGCTTCTTCGACGGCGATTTCGCAGAAGGGGTTCATGGACATCTTGACGTTAGCAAGGTCGACGCCGGAGTTGTCCGCTTTGACGCGAACCTTGACGTTGTAGTCGACCACTCGTTTGACAGCTACAAGAACCTTCATGGATTCCTCGTTACTCTCCGGTGAATAGATAGTCGCCTGGGGCAGAGCCCTGCGATGCGCGTGGGTACAAGGGCACCTCTAAAGACGTATCGGGAGGCAGCAACTTCACAGTGACCAAACAGTCTTGTTCGGACTCTTGCGACAAATCCTCACGGGTCATTTCCTGTCGTGGCGTGTAAACTCCACTACAAACCGGCCTAAGCCCGCAAAACCCTGCTCCACACCTGGTCTTTAGAGGTGTACCTGCGCCCGGCTGCAAGCCTACGGCGAACGTAAAACCGCTCGTATCTTGACCGTAACACCCATTCCGGTCAATACGGCAAATCGGTCACCCTCCAGCCGCGTTCCTGTGATTTTACTGGCCTGCGGCAAATTCAAACAAACGTTTGTATTGGACCCGCCAAGTGGTGTAGATATAATGCGCGGCCAAGACAAAACGGTGTAGTCCGTCATTTGCCCAGCTACAGTTCCGCCGTTGCGTAGAACCGCTGCGAATGCCCCGCACCCATAAGACAAAGCAACAGCACGAGCCTTGATGAGTAGGAGAGAACCAGTGGAACGCGAATACATGGAATTCGACGTGGTCATCGTCGGCGCCGGCCCGGCGGGCCTGTCCGCCGCCTGCCGCCTGAAGCAGAAGGCCGCCGAAGCCGGTAGCGAAATCAGCGTCTGCGTGGTGGAGAAAGGCTCTGAAGTCGGCGCCCACATCCTCTCTGGCGCAGTGTTCGAGCCCCGCGCCCTGAACGAGCTGTTCCCCGACTGGAAAGCACTCGGCGCACCGCTGAACACCGAAGTGAAGCGCGACGACATTTACGTGCTCAAGGATGCCGGCAGCGCGACCAAGGTGCCTGACCTGTTCGTGCCCAAGACCATGCACAACCATGGCAACTACATCATCTCGCTGGGCAACCTGTGCCGCTGGCTGGCCCAGCAGGCCGAAAACCTCGGTGTAGAGATCTACCCGGGCTTCGCCGCCCAGGAAGCGCTGTTCGACGACGACGGCGTGGTCCGCGGAATCGTTACCGGCGACCTCGGTGTCGACCGTGAAGGCAACCCCAAGGACGGCCTGTACACCCCGGGCATGGAGCTGCGCGCCAAGTACACCCTGTTCGCCGAAGGCTGCCGTGGCCATATTGGCAAGCAGCTGATCAAGCGCTTCAACCTCGACAGCGAGTCCGACGTCCAGCACTACGGCATCGGTCTGAAGGAAATCTGGGAAATCGACCCGGCCAAGCACGAACAGGGCCTGGTGGTGCACACCGCCGGCTGGCCGCTGGACGTGGTGGCCAAGGAAAACACCGGTGGCTCGTTCCTCTATCACCTGGAAAACAACCAGGTGGTGGTCGGCCTGATCGTCGACCTGTCCTACGCCAACCCCTACCTGTCGCCGTTCGACGAATTCCAGCGCCTCAAGCACCACCCGGTGATCAGCCAATACCTCGAAGGCGGCAAGCGCATCAGCTACGGCGCCCGCGCCTTGGCCAAGGGCGGCATCAACTCGCTGCCGAAAATGGCCTTCAAAGGTGGCGCGCTGATCGGTTGCGACCTGGGCACCATGAACGTGGCCAAGATCAAGGGCAGCCACACCGCGATGAAGTCCGGCATGCTTGCTGCCGAAGCAGTGGCCGACGCATTGATCGCCGGTAGCGAAGGCGGTGATCAGTTGAACAGCTATGTCAGCGCCTTCAAGGCAAGCTGGCTGTACGAAGAACTGTTCGCCAGCCGCAACTTCGGCCCGGCCATGCACAAGTTCGGCCCGCTGCTGGGCGCGGCGTTCAACTATGTCGACCAGAACTGGTTCGGTGGCAAGCTGCCGTTCACCCTGCACGACACCAAGCCGGACTATGCCTGCCTCAAGCTGGCCGCCGACTCGAAAAAGATCGACTACCCGAAACCGGACGGCAAGCTCAGCTTCGACAAGCTCAGCTCGGTATTCCTCTCCAGCACCAACCACGAAGAGGAACAACCCTGCCACCTGAAGCTGACCGATCCGAACGTACCGATCGCCAGCAACCTGCCGCTGTACGACGAGCCTGCCCAGCGCTACTGCCCGGCAGGCGTGTACGAAGTGGTCACCCAGGAAGACGGCAACAAGCGTTTCCAGATCAACGCGCAGAACTGCGTGCACTGCAAGACCTGCGACATCAAGGACCCGGCCCAGAACATCACCTGGGTCACCCCTGAAGGCGCTGGCGGGCCGAACTACCCGAACATGTAAGGCCCCTGCCCTTGCGGCAACAAAAAGCCCCCGGTTCTCATGAGCCGGGGGCTTTTTGTTGGCTGCCATTATCAGGCAGTACGCACTTCCTCAAAGAGTTCTGGATGGCGATCCAGCAGCTTGAGCAGTTTCACCAACGCCACTGGCGGGGTGGTCTTGCCGTTTTCATAACGGGAGAACGCATTGACCCCACCACCGAAAATTTCCCCCGCTTCACGCTGGTCGAGGTCGAACTTTCTGCGTATGGAGGCAATAAAGGAAGGATCCACAACATTTGCGTTGACCTGGCGCTCGAATGCCGTCATCAAGTGACTGACGCGCATGGCTTCATCATGACTCAGTACACATTCACCACATGCGGAGCAGTAATCGCCACTTACCTCAGGGATCACTGTCATCTCGCCTTTGTAGCTATAGGGCATGCCCTGAATGTCAGGTGCAAGCTCCGAGCCGCCGCATATTGGACATCTCATGGTTACAACTCCTTGAAAGACACGATGAGCACGTCGTCTACCACGGACAATTTCAAATAAACGTACCCAATTGCTGTAAGCGGGCGATACACATCCTGCCAAACCCGGTGGTCAATATGGCTGGTCATGCTCTTGTAGAAATCAGTGCGCTTCAAGCTGGTGATCACCTCAAGCATGCCCGGAAAATCCATTCCCAGCGCCTTGGCGCCTTTCAATGCAGCACCCGTAGGGCGGATTCGCCTTGCCGCAGCCAGGGCTTTTACCCGCTCCAGCGGGCAATGAGGCATTCTCTTTTCCATGAGAAATTAACCTTCCAGGTTAAATTTGGCTAATAGGTTATTCCAATAGCCCCCACCTGGAAGTCTGCCCCAATGCCCCGCAGCCGTTACCGGCTCATTTGTCGCCACACATGACCGGCATCGGCTCCGCCGCAAACACCAATGGCTCACGACGCCCGAAATACAAGGCCGTCAGCAGCCCCACCGCGCCCATGATCAGACAAAACCCGACACACACCCATGGGCTCCACGGCATCAGCGCAATCAGTGCCAGCGGCGTGGTACTGGCCCACACTGCGTAGGCCACGTTGTAGGTGAAGGAAATGCCCGATACGCGGATCTGCGCCGGGAACAGCCCCACCATCACCGAGGGCACCACCCCCACCACGCCACAGCTCAACCCCGCCAGCGCATAGGCCAGCCAGGTCATGCCCCACTGCCCCACCAGGCTGGCGTACAACGCGCCAATACCCAGCGGCAGCAACAGGCTATACAGCATCAGCGCGCGCCAGGCACCCACACGGTCGACCAGCAGCCCGGCCAGCACGCAGCCCATGTTGAGGAAGACGATGCCCACACTGCTCAGGGCGAAGGTATGCCCGGCAGTCATGCCGAAACGCTGCTGCATCACCGTCGGCGTGATCACCACCAGCACCACCACCGCCGAGGTCAGCACACAGGTCAGCAACGCAGCAGGGATCAATGCCCGGCGGTGTTCACCCAGCACTCGCCGCAGCGGAAAACTCACAGGTTGCTCCTGGCGCGCGCGCAGGGCGAGGAACACCGGTGTTTCACTGAGCCAGCGGCGCAGCCACACACCCACCACACCGAACACCCCACCCAACAGGAACGGGTAGCGCCAGGCGTAATCGAGGATTTCCTGCGGGGTGAACAGTTGCGCCAGCAAGGTGGCGGTCAGCGCCCCCAGCAGGTAGCCGAAAGTCAGCCCGGCCTGCAGAAAGCCCAGGGCATAACCGCGCCGCCCGTTGGGCGCGTGCTCGGCAACGAACGTCCAGGCGCTTGGCACTTCACCGCCTACGGCAGCCCCCTGGAGGATGCGCAAGGCCAACAGGATCAGCGGGGCGGCATAGCCGATGTCGGCATAGGTCGGCATCACCCCGATCAGCAGACACGGCAGGGCCATCATCAGGATGCTCAGGCTGAATACCCGCTTGCGCCCCAGGTGGTCGGCGAAGTGCGCCATCAGGATGCCGCCCAGCGGCCGCGCCAGATAGCCGGTGACGAAGATTCCGAAGCTTTGCAGCAAGCGCAGCCATTCGGGCATCTCGGGCGGGAAGAACAGCTGGCTGAGGGTCAGCGCGAAGAACACGAAAATGATGAAGTCGTAGATTTCCAGCGCGCCACCCAGCGCCGCCAGGCCCAGGGTCCGATGGTCGCCGCGGCTGAACCGGGGCGGGCGAGCGGTATCGATGGCAGTCATGGCAGGGTCCGCAGATCGGCAAAGGGCAAGAGCATAACAAATAGCTGCCCGATTGCCCCGCCGGTGGTACCGCTAGCGGTTGAACACCGTATGCGCAAAGTTGGCTCGCGGCCGTGGCCGCGCTGTACTGGCCGGCAGGGTGCCCGGCAGCGGTAGCCTGCCGACCACCATCGGTGCGTCGATGATTGCCATGAACGTCTCCAGCGCCTCGTTATCGGGCGCCTGAGGCAGGCTCAGGCTGACCGCCTGGCGCTCGGCCTGCGGCACTGCTGGCACTTTCAACTGGCTGGAATGGTAAAGCAGGGCATGCTGGATCTGTGTGCTGACACGGCAGAAGCGCTCTAGATCGACGCCACAATGGCTGGCCAGCTCGATATTGCCCAGCAACAGGTGAAAGGGCTGCAAGGCGCACTGCACCAGGCGCTGCAGCTCCTCGAAGCTGGCCACTGGGGCTATCCGGTAATAGCCCAAACCATTGAGCAACCGCTCCAGCTGCAGGCGCTGGCACGGGTGTGTATCGGCGATGAGAATGCGCAGGGTCTTGTTTACCATGGTCGGACCTGGGCCATTGGAAAATGGGCACGCTCCATGACCCTACTGCGCCAGTAACGGCTAATGCCAAGGCCATGCCCGGCAACGGTCTTCTTTGATAGAAGTCGGGAAAGCCGCATAAATCAAGTGATTGACTGACGGAATTTGCATTTGCCTTTAACCTGGCAATCAGGATTCCCATTGCCGCATGCGCACCCGGCAGTGCTTCATGGCATTGACGATGTGCTTTTCCACCAGGCTGCGGGAGATGCCCAGCCGCTCGGCGATCTGCAGATGTGAAAGGCCTTCGATCTTGCGCAGCAGGAAGCATTCGCGGCAGGGGCCGGTCAGTTCGTCAAGTGCCCGCTGCATGAGGGCCAGGCGTTGGTTGAGCTGCAGTTCCTGCGCCAGCGCCGGCACATGCCCGCCCTCATCACTGTCGAGTATCTCAAGCGGTTCGGCCTGACGCACCAGATGGCGACGATGACGGTCGATCACCAGGTTCAGGGCGATACGGTACAGGAATGCGCGCGGATGCTCGATCTGCCCGTTGTCCGTTCGCTCCAGTACCCGCAGGTAGGCATCGTGGGCAACATCCTCTGCCGCCTGACGGTTACCCAAGCGCGCAGACAGGAAACTCACCAACTCACGATAGTAACGTTCCACAAACACACCTGGAATCGTCTGCACACCCACGCTGGGGCAGATGCAGAACTGAGTGATATCAGCGTGCGATCTTACAAAATATAATGATTCTCAGCAACGTACACCTGCGCTGTGCTCACCGTCAGCCCGACGCCCGCACAACCTTGAGATTGCGGGCATACCAGGGGCGCTGCGGCACCCGTGGTTGCAGCCGGGCAAAGAGGTCTTCGTTGCCATAAATGATGCGCAACGCCAGCTTCATGGTTTCCGGGTCCATTTCGACGCTTCGACCGGGCCGCAAGCCCGGCACCGTCGAACAGCCATGGGTATCGGGACCCAGCCACGGGTCAGCCACCGCCACCCAACGCCCGGGTGCGAACCAGGGCACGCCGTTCACCTGCAAGCGGCGGATCTCACCCGGGTGGACCCGCTCATGGGCTCGAAACCAATCGTCGACTCGGTCGTCGATCCAGCCATGAAAATGCCAGAACACCGGGTTTACATGTGACGAGAAGGGGTCGCCGAGAAAATCGTTGCGTGCTTCGAACCAGCGCTCAGCGAAATCACCCGGGGTACGTGCAGCAGGCACCGGCATACCGTTGGACGGGTCGCGCGGCACCGCCGCCCAACGCATGTGCAACCAGTCATGCAGGCCCAGCTCCAGTTCTGAGCCGAACTGCCCCAAGGTCAGCTTGCTCAGGTATTCCGGATCACTGTAGCGCGACTCCCAGACCTGAAAGTTGCCGTGGAAGGTATCCGGGCTTTTGATGTCGCGTACCCACTGGGTGTACTCCTGGTCGTCATGGGCCAGCCAGGTCGGTGGCAAGGCATTGCCGTCGTGGTTGTCGAAGTAACGGGCGAAACCGATGCGGTCACGCTCGAGCTCCGGCTGAGGCAGCGGGAACCGCGTCCACGAAGGCAGTTCCTGCAGGGCCCTGGCACTGCCGAGCATGTGCCGGTGCATGAACAGGAAGTCCTCTCCGGAACCGTTGCGATCCTTGTGCCGGCCACGCGCATCACGCTCCTGGCCACGCGGCCCGGGTTGCCAGCCCAAGCCACGCAGGGCGGATTGCTTGTCCTCTTCCAGCTTGTGCCACTTGTCCCGCGATGCGTGCCATAGCTGGTGGAACAGCCGATGCTCCGGCGAAATGAGCCAAGCCAGCAGCTGTGGCGACAGCGGCGTACGTTCGCGAGCCTCCGGGAAAGGCCGCTTCAAGGCCAGGAAGCCGTTGTCCAGAATAGGCAGAGACAGGGCGCGGTCCAGGGCCGAGATACGACCATTGAGCGTTGCCGGCCCGGCATTGCCATAGGCACCCCAGACCTCATCGAGCACCACATGGCATTCATAGCGCGCCTGCCCTGCACCGGGCTCGGTTGAAAACAGCCGCCAGCGCAACGTCCCGGGCTTGTCCGTCAGCAAGTCACCCATGACCCGATAACGGGGTTCCTGCTCACTGCGCAGGCGTTCGGCGGTGTCCAGGTAACCTCGCAGCCCCCGGCCATTGCTGGCGACATCCAGAAACAATTCCAGCTCCCCGTCGGGCAAACCCAGCAGTTGGGCATCCTTGCCATGTGCAGTCCAGCGCCAGATGCCCCGCAGGGTGTCGCCCAGCTGCTGCAGGCGGGTATCGGCCAACTCGACAACAGCCTCGCCAGGCGTTTCCGGAAACGCCTCGGCATCCCGCTGGCGCTGCATATACAGCGCTCCGGGTACCGCTACGCCCGTCAATGCCACAGCAGCGATGAACCCGCGTCGAGAAATCGTCATTGCAACTACCTGCGCCTTCATTGCGGCCATGGAGCACGGCCCGTCCAAGGCTAGAACGTTGTACCTGCACTGAAATTTAACGCCGCGGCCGGGGCGGCTAAATTTCCTCCGCGTCGACTCGTTCACCCCAGGTAGCGACGGCCTCTGTGCCCTCCTTCGACGGCGAACCTACCGAGACCAAGATGACGACACCACGCTGGAAAAAAGCCCTGTACATCAGCCTGGCTGCGGCAGTCGCCGCGGGTGCCGGTCTGGCTGCCTGGTACCATTTCGCGGCCCCTGGCGGCTACGCCCGGGAAGTCGTTCGTCAAGCCAACGACTTGCAGGAACGGATCATCTCGTTCGACAGCCATATCACCTTGCCGCTGGACTTCGGCAACGAAGGCAGCGAAGCCGACAAGGACGGGCCGGGCCGCTTCGACCTGGCCAAGGCTGCCCAAGGGCGGTTGTCTGGCGCGGCGCTGACCATCTTTGCCTGGCCCGAATCCTGGACGGGCGCAAACAGCCCGCATCGCCCCACACCAGGCTTCGTCGAGGCCGCCCGCCACACCCAGGAAGTGCGCTACAACGCCATCACCGCAATGGTGCGCGACTTCCCCGAACGCGTCGCCATCGCCTACACCCCACAGGACATGCGGCGCCTGCACGGCGAAGGCAAGTTCGCGGTGTTCCTGAGCATGCTCAATGCGTATGCGCTGGGGGACGATATCGACCAGCTCGACCGCTGGGCGGCGCGCGGGGTGCGCATGTTCGGCTTCAGCTACGTCGGCAACAACAGCTGGGCCGACTCGTCTCGCCCCTTGCCGTTCTTCAATGACACTGTCGATGCGCTCGAGGGTCTGTCCCCCATCGGCAAGCGCGCCGTACAGCGGCTCAATGACCTGGGCGTGATCATCGATGTCTCGCAGATGTCCAGCAAGGCGCTGAACCAGGTCATTCAGCTCAGCCGTACTCCGGTGGTGGCGTCGCACTCGGCACCACGGGCCATGGTCGATATCAACCGCAACCTGTCCGACAAGGAAATGCAATTGATCAAGGAAGGCGGCGGGGTCGTGCAACTGGTCGCGTTCTCCAGCTACCTCAAGCCGCTCAGCGCGCAGACCCAGGAAAAGCTCAATGCCTTGCGTGCCCGCTACGCGCTGCCGCCACTGGCTGACCTGAACTACGCGCTGATGCCTGGCGACCCGGTCATAGCCGGCTGGCCCGAGCAGAAGGTCGGGCAATATGCCAACGAACTCTATGCAATCCTGGAACAGGAGCCGCCAGCGACCCTGAAGGACTACGGTGATGCCATCGATTACACCGTGCGCAAGATCGGCATAGACCACGTAGGCATCAGCTCGGACTTCAACGAAGGCGGCGGCATCGACGGCTGGCACGACGCCAGCGAAGCACGCAACGTAACGGCCGAACTCATTACCCGCGGCTACTCCGAAGCCGATATCGCCAAGCTTTGGGGTGGCAACTTCCTGCGCGTCTGGGCACAGGTACAGAGCGCCGCCCGCGGTACCGACACTTCACTGCGCTAAGCCATTGGGCACCTTTATGAACGACCGCCGCAATTTTCTCAAAAGGGCCGGCATCCTCGCCGCCGGCCTGCCCCTCGCCAGCCATCTGCTACCCGTTGCCGAGGCCGCCACGCCGATACCGAGCGCCGGCAACCAACGATGGGCCGATTTTCGCCGCCTGTTCGAACTCGACCCAAACTATGCGCACTTCGCCAACTTTCTGATCACCTCTCATCCAAGGCCGGTACGCGAAGCCATCGAGGCCCTGCGTGTACGTTTCGACCGTCACCCGGCGCTGATGGTCGACTGGGATGCCCAGTCGGAGTGGAAGCATGAGGCTGAGGTACGCCAATGGGCGGCACGCTACCTGGAGGTGGCGCCACGCCAGATTGCCCTGACGGGCAGCACTACCGAGGGCCTGGGTTTGATTTATGGCGGCATCAAGCTGGCGCCCGGCCAGGAAATCCTGACCACGGTGCACGAGCATTCCGCCGCACGGCAGACCATGAACTACCGCAGCGCCCGCGATGGCAACCCGGTACGCAGGCTACGCCTGTTCGAGCAACCCTGGCAGGTGAGCACCGACCAGGTGCTGGGTACCGTGCGGGCCGCCATTTCCCCACAAACGCGCGTGCTGGGCATGACCTGGGTACATTCGGGCAGCGGGGTGAAACTGCCGGTTGGCGAAATCGGTGCGCTCGTACGCGAGGTCAATCAGAACAGGGACGAACGCGACCATATCCTGTATGTCATCGACGGGGTTCACGGTTTTGGCGTCGAGGACATGCGCTTCGCCGACCTGAACTGCGACTACTTCATATCCGGGACCCACAAGTGGATGTTCGGCCCCCGCGGGACAGGCATCATCTGCGCCGCATCCTCGGCACTGGGGCAGCTGCAACCGAGCATCGCCACCTTCTCGGAAAACGAAGACTTCGCCACCATCATGAGCCCGGGCGGCTACCACGCCTTCGAGCACCGCTGGGCCCTGGGCAAGGCGTTCGAACTGCACCTGCAAACCGGCAAGGCTGCCGTGCAGGCACGCATCCACGCCCTGAACGACTACCTGAAGCAACAGCTGGAAAGCCTGCCTGCCATCGAGTTGGTGACGCCGCGCAGCAGCACCCATTCGGCGGGCTTCACCTTCTTTCGCGGCAAAGGCCAGGACGCCGACGCGCTGGCCAGGTACCTGACTAGCCAACGCATCATCGTCGACGCCGTCTCGCGCGATGCCGGGCCAGTGGTGCGCACTGCGCCGGGTTTGCTGAATACCGAAGCGGAAATCGACCGCTTGGTCGACGTACTGCGCCAACGCCTGCGCGCCTGACAACCCGGGCCCGGTCACACGCGCCCATGCCAACCCTGCACAACGACAACCGACGAGGCTTACCGTGGACCTTCAGCGCATACTCGAAAAACTATTCGTCAATGCCCATGCCGTCGGCATCGAAGGCGTGTTCCAGTTCGACTTCGGCCAGGGACTCGCCTACTGGTCCGAGGTATGCGACAACCCCTGCACGGGGGGTGGCCGGCATGAGGCTCCGGATGTCACGATCGAAGTGGCTCAAGATGACTTCCTCGGCATCATGGCGGGCGCTGTCGACGTAGAGGAGCTTTTCGCCAGTGGACGCCTGAAAATAACCGGCAACATGGGCCTGGCGACCCTGCTGCCGCAGGTTATCAGCAGCGCGCGGCAAGGCGCGACCACCAGCAAGGCAGCAATGAACCAGCGCTACCCCACGCCAGGACGCTACAGCGAGGAGGTCTCGGCAGCCCAACCCGTGCTGCATGAGGTACAACGCCTGTCACGGGCCGAAATGCCGCCGTCGCGGTTTCACCATGAACACCTTTCAACGGGCGTGCCAGTGGTGCTGAGCGACGCCCTTGGCGACTGGCCGCTGTTCACCATGGGCCGTGACGCTTCGCTGGCCCACTTTGCCGAGCTACAGGGCATCACCCGGCATGGTGACTACGTGAAGAAGACCTTCTCTACCGACCGCGACTTCCGCGCCACCTCCATGGCCGACTTCATCGTTTCGCTCGACAAGCCGGCCAAGCCCGGCGAGCCGCCCGCCTACATGGGCAACAATATCGTGCCGGAAAAGCTGCAGGCTCTGATCCGCTACCCGGACTACTTCGATCGCCAGCGCTTCATTCCACCGCGCATCTGGATCGGTCCCAAAGGCACCCTTACACCCCTGCACCGGGATGACACCGATAACCTGTTCGCCCAGGTCTGGGGGCAGAAATCGTTCATTCTGGCAGCACCGCACCATCGCGCCGCACTGGGCACCTGGTCAACCAGCCCGAAGGGCGGCCTGGACGGCTGCGATTTCAACCCCGATGCCCCCGACTACGAGCGCTTCCCCGAAGCCCTTAAGGTGCCCTTCCTGCGCGTGGTGTTGCAGGCCGGCGACTTGCTGTTCCTGCCCGAGGGCTGGTTCCACCAGGTAGAGTCAGTGTCCACGTCGCTGTCCGTGAACTTCTGGGTAGACTCCGGACGCGGCTGGTAACCGGCGTGACGGCAACCTGATCTTGATGGGCCATTGGCGCAGGCGATGGGCCGCAATGCGGCCCTGACAAAGGTTCAGACTGCCGCGATCAACGCCTCTGCAAAGCGCTGCGCCACGTCATCGACCTGCTCAGCGCTGATGATCAACGGCGGCAGGAAGCGCACCACCGCGCCATGCCGCCCGCCCAGTTCCAGGATCAACCCGCGCTTGAGGCACTCGCGCTGCACCTTGGCCGCCAGCTCTCGGTTGGCCTGTGGATACCCCAAGGCATCCCGCTCGCCCTGCGGCTCCACCAGTTCGACCCCAAGCATCAAGCCACGCCCGCGTACATCACCCAATTGCGGATAGTCACGTTGCAATTGCTGCAAGTGCTGACGCAGGCGCAGCCCCATGGCCTCGGCATGCTCGGCCAGGCGATGCTCGACCAGGTAGTGGATCACCGCCGAACCCGCCGCCATGGCCATCTGGTTGCCACGGAAGGTACCGGCATGTGCACCCGGCTTCCAGGTGTCCAGCCAGTCGCGATAGACCACTACCGCCAGCGGCAGGCTGCCACCGATGGCTTTGGACAAGGTGACCACATCGGGCACGATGCCGGCGTGCTCGAAGGCGAACATGCGCCCGGTACGGGCGAAGCCACTCTGGATCTCATCGACGATCAACGCCACGCCCGCCTGCTCGGTAATGCGCCGCACGCCCTTGAGCCATTCGATGTCGGCCGGAATTACCCCGCCCTCACCCTGTACCACTTCGAGGATCACGGCGGCGGGCAGCGGCACGCCGCTTTCCGGATCGAGCAGCAGGTTTTCCAGGTAATGCAGGTTGGCCTTGACCCCGGCCTCACCACCCAGGCCGAACGGGCAGCGGTAGTCGTAGGGGTACGGCATGAACTGCACGCCGCTGCTCAGCAACGCACCCAGTGGCTGCTTGGGGCCAAGGCTACCCATCAGACTCAACGCGCCCTGGCTCATGCCATGGTAGGCGCCGTGGAAGGCCAGCACGGTGCTGCGCCCGGTTGCGCCACGCACCAGTTTGAGCGCCGCTTCAACGGCGTCGGTACCGGTTGGGCCGCAGAACTGCACCTTGGCCTCGCGACGCAGCGCCTCGGGCAGGATGCCGAACAGGTCCTGGACGAAACGGTCCTTGACCGGTGTGGTCAGGTCGAGTGTATGCAGCGGCAGTTCGTCAGCCAGCACGCGCTGGATTGCCTCGACTACGACCGGGTGATTATGACCCAGGGCCAAGGTGCCAGCGCCGGCCAGGCAGTCGATGAACTGGCGGCCTTCGACGTCTTCGACATGGATGCCCCGGGCGCGCTTGAGCGCCAGCGGGATGCGCCGCGGGTAGCTGCGGGCGTTGGATTCCTGCTGTTGCTGGCGTTGCAGCAAAGGCGAATCGGTGAATTCGTACAGGGGTTGCGGCAAGCTGGCCGGTGCAACCTGGGCAAGGCTGGAAGCGGTGGACATGGGTGAATCCTCGCAAGCAAGCGGATGGGCGGTTATCGCTTTGGAAACGCTTGAGTGGGGGGAGGATTTAGCGGTTGTTACTGGATTTTATTTTTGTCTGTGCTGGCCCTTTCGCGGGTAAACCGCTCCTACAAGGACCGCACCGCCCGTAGGAGCGGGTTCACCCGCGAAGAGGCCAGCACAGGCAATAAACATCAATGCACCGGACGCGCCGGAACCCGCAACAAGACCCGCAAGCCGTCACTACGGCTGTCAAAGCGCAGGCTACCGGCACACCGCTGCACGATCGCCTGCACAATCGCCAGCCCCAACCCGCAACCACCACTTTGCCCATTACGCCAGAAGCGCTCGGTCAGGTGCTCCAGGTCCGCTTCGGCAATTCCTGGCCCATGGTCACGCACCATGAAGCCCACTTGGCCGTCTGCCATCTGCACGTCCAGCTCTACAGCTTCATCACCGCCATGACGCAAGGCGTTGTCCAGCAGGTTGCGCAGTGCTGCCACCGCCAACGGTGCCGGCATGCCCAGGTAGATTTGCGTAGCCTCCTCAGGCAGACGCAGCACGATACGCCGGTTGTCGCCGCCGCCCGCATCCTGCATCGCCTGCCGCGCCACCTGCTCGGCGCTGCACTGCACGCCATCCTCAAACGACAGGCTGCCTTCCACCCGCGCCAGCATCAGCAACTGCTCAAGCGTGCGGTGCATGCGGTCGGTGCCCTGCTCGGCATGTTCCAGCGCCTGCTCGCGCACTGCACCGTCGGTCATGCGCGCCACCTGCAGGTGGGTCTTGATCGCGGTCAACGGGCTGCGCAGTTCATGCGCGGCATCGTCGGTCAGGCGCCGCTCACGCTCGAGGGTCTGAGCAATGCGCAGGAACAGCTGGTTCTGGGTCTCCAGCAACGGCTGCAACTCGCTGGGCATGCCCGCCACCTGCAGCGGCTCGACACTGTCCGCACGCCTGCGGCGCAAGGCATCACGCATGCGGTTGAGCGGCTCCAGGCCCTTGCCAAGGCCGATCCACAACAGCCCCAGGCTGCCAAGCAGGGCCATCAATACCGGCGCCGATGCCGCCAGCAGAATCGACTGGTTCAGCGCCTCGCGCTCCATGTGCCGGTCGGCCGTGGTGATGCGCACATCGCCGTGGTTGTAGGTAAAGGTGCGCCAAAGCGCATCGTCGATGGTCTGGTCACGGAACCCGCTGCGCTCGTCGTCCATGGCGCCATCGTGCTTGTGGTTGCTGGCGAGGATCTCGCCACGCAGCGAGCTGACCTGGCAGGCCATGCCATCCGGTACGCTGAACTGGTCGGCGGAAAAATGCGCCTCCCCGCCCTTGGCAGTCAGCGGCTGCGGCAACTGGTCGATCAACCCGGCGACCATACGCGCCGACGCCACCAGGCGCTGGTCGAGGGAAAACATCATCTGCTGGCGCAGGTCACGCAGCATCCACGCCGCGGCCAGCGCCCAGATGATCACGAAGGCACTGCCGAGGATCAGGCTCAGGCGTACCCGAAGGCTCATGATGCGGCCTCTTGCGGTGCCTGCGCCGGGCCCAGCCGGTAGCCCAGGCCACGCACGGTCTCGACAATGCCGTTACCCAGCTTGCGACGCAGGTGGTGGATGTGCACGTTCAGGGCGTTGCTCTCGACCTCGTCGCTGAAACCGTATACGCAGTCCTTCAGTTGCTCGCTGGACAGCACTCGCCCGGGGTTCTGCAGCAGCGCCTGGAGCAGGGCCTGCTCACGGCGGGACAGGTCGACATGCTGGCCGGCCAGGGTCGCCTCGCAGCTACTCGGGTCATAGCGCAGCGGGCCGTGCTCGATCACGTTCACCGCCCGCCCGGCCACCCGCCGCAGCAAGGTATGCAGGCGTGCGGCCAGCTCGCGCAGATCGAAGGGCTTGAGCAGGTAATCGTCGGCACCGGCCTGCAGGCCATCGACACGATCGGTGACGGCATCGCGGGCGGTGAGCACCAGTACCGGCAGGGTCTCGCCTTTTTCGCGCAGGCGGCGCAGCAGCTTGAGGCCATCTTCGTCGGGCAGGCCGAGGTCGAGGATCATCACGTCGAACTGCGCGGCCTGCAGCATCGCTCGCGCAGCGGCGGCGTTGCCAACCCGGTCCACGGTCAGACCCTGAGCGGTGAGGCCGGCGCAGATGCCGGCGGCGATCAGGTCGTCGTCCTCGCAGAGCAGAACGTGCATGGTGGGGCTCCCGGAGTGGTGTGGCTGGTATTGCACCTTGGGCGGATTAAGGGGGCATTATGGACCTTTTGGGGAGGGTTGGGGGGAGATCGAGCGCCGCGCGGGTCGCCACCCTGCCCCTCGCAGCCTCAACCCCAATTCCCGAGTTTCTCGAACACAACAGAAACGAAGTCGCCTTTTCCTACAACTGACCCAGAAACCTCTGATCCGAATCCATGATGGGATTTCCCCCTGCACACGTTGTCAGGGAGACACCTCATGTACCTGGATTACCTCGTGCCCTCCTGGCACGAGATCGAGTCACGTGTCATCGCCATGGTGGGCTACCCAAGCGGTGGCCAGTTCCGCACCAGCCTCAATGAAGAGGTCGCCTCACTGGGCCTCAACCTGCGCCGGATCGAAGCTGTCCGCACAGCCTTCTACCACGCCGAATGGCAGGCGGCGCACCTGCTACGCCAGCGCTTCGCCGACCTCGACATCAACAGCATCGTCGACGAACTGCTGAGGGTCGTGCAGCAGATGGCGATGATCGTCGCCAGCAGCACCATTACCGGTGGCCTGCTTGGCGCGGGGTTAGGCGCATTCGCCGGCGGCGCCGGAACCATACCGTTCGCTGGCGCAGGCGCGGCCATGGGCCTCAAGGTCAGCGGCTGGATCCTTGGCGCGCTGGGGGCTGGCTTCCATTGCCGAGTTCTTCATCGAGGGCTTGCCGCGGATCGGTGAGTACTACGTCGATGGCATCCGCTTCGCCTGGGAAGGCACCTGCGGCAATGAAGGCACCGGCCCGTTCTGCCGGGACGACCCCTATGCGATATCTCGGGCCACGCATCAGATTGCCCAAGGCCATGTGGAAGTCGTGGTGCTGTTGTTGGGGGCGATCGTGTCGTACCTCACCCGCGGGCGCGGCGATGCCCGAGTGCTGGCCCAGGAGATGGCGGCCAGCCGCAAAGGGGCGCGACTGGGGCAATGGATGCTCAAGCATGAAGAGGGGTTGAAGAAACGGCCGGATCTGCAAGTGCCGGAGCGGCGCAAAGGGACGATGGATGATCCGCAGCCAGTTCAGCCGAATCGGCAGGCGGGAAAAGACAAGGAGCCCTCGACAGCTAAGCCCGGTAGGATGCCGTTGCATACGGTGGCGTGTTTCAAGGCGGATAAATTGCCAGCGTCGAAGCATGGCGAGTTTGAGCGGCAGTTAAAGGGACAACAAGATGGACTCAATCGGCTGACGGTTGAAGAGTTCCTGGAAAATATTGCAAATCCCATAAAGCGAGATCCGAAAACCGCGAGAAAAGCAAGACAAAAACTGTATGACGACCTAAGGAAAAGAGCTTATAGAAAACTGCCCAAGGACATGAACCCAGTTGAAGCAAGAAAAATTTCAACGATGCAGGCTAAGGAAACGATGTCCTCTCTTGCTGCGCTGCACAATCCAGATCTAATCGCCGGCGGCAAGGATGTCATCTCTGACTTCGGGGATAGGCAAGTAAATTCCACTATAGGTCCCCAATGGAGAAGCAGGGTAGGAGAGCTGACAAGATCAGTCGAAGAGCAAGCCAAAGATGGCCGCGCATCAGGCTTTTTAAATATCAGACTGCACAAATGCTAACAAGATAAGGAGCGCGACAATGGACGAATTTTTCTCCCTCTTCATAGAAGAAATGGGCGAGCCGATTTTCAGGCAGGAGGTGCCACCTTCTAGCATCGAGCGCTACAGCGGTAAATTGCCGAAGAAACTGTTGGAATA
The DNA here is from genome assembly GCF_043106005.1 of Pseudomonas sp. GLN_2. Taxonomy (NCBI): domain Bacteria; kingdom Pseudomonadati; phylum Pseudomonadota; class Gammaproteobacteria; order Pseudomonadales; family Pseudomonadaceae; genus Pseudomonas; species Pseudomonas sp. GLN_2. Next base: position 62,299 of record NZ_JBICMC010000105.1, read on the forward strand.
CTGGGCCGAGCACGGATGGTGCGGATATGGTGATGGAATATTCTGGACGGTCAATCCGCAAGACTACGAGGGCGTAGCCGCCTCCTTCATAGAAGGCACTGCGCTCGAAGGGCGAGATACCTATCATGTCATCGCTCGGGGCGCCTTTGGTGATCTCTATCTGTACGGAGAAAATTCCGGGTTTTCATTAGACATCGTAGCCCACACTTCACAATACTCCGGCAGAGTGAATGAACTTGATGCAGGCAACATGGACAAGGAGGTGCAAGATTTCTTTCTATTGATCGAACGGGAGTCCAACGACTTTGGCGATTTATTCGAGCCTGCATATAACAAATTAGGCAAACTCAATCATGATGAGATGTATGGTTTCGTTCCAGCCTTGGCATTCGGTGGCCCCTGCGATCTTGCTCACCTAGAAAAAGTCAAAGCTGTTGAACACTTAATACTACTTGCACAGATCTCCACCCTCGAACCCTATAGCTTTTCTGACTTCTAAACACAGTATTGGCCGTGAAAAGCGGCGGATGAGATGCACGGCTTCGTCACGGCGTTGATGCTGGACGCGTCTGCCAGCCTGGCCAATCTTCAGCGGCTGAAGGCCGACGTGCATCTGATTCTGCTAGCGTAGACGGGCGAACTGGGACCCTACGAACTCGATGAAAAGGAAGATGATTAGCACGCGCTTACAACGCTCACTGGCGCAGCGCATCGGGCGAATCGACATCCTGCAGCACGCCGGCATCCTCGACATCCAGCCGGACGCAACGGTCCACATGGGCCTTCAGCACCGAACGCGCCCCTTCATCACCCTTCAGCCGGGCAAGCGCCGGCCAGAAATCGCGCCCGAACAACACCGGATGGCCCTGTCGTCCAGCATGACAAGGCAGGATTATCGTTGACCCACTGGCCTCGCGCGCAAGCAAATCCAGGGTCGCGGACGCCACCCAGGGCATATCACCCAACAGAATCGCTACTGCCTGCGCCTCGCTGTCAGCCAGCGAAGCGGCACCGGCCGCCAGGCTATGGCCCATGCCCAATGTGAAATCCGGACTGGAGACCACCCTGCACCGCGCAGGCAACCCCAGGTCCACGCCTCGCTCCCCTTCACGCAACACCACCCGCACATCATCGAACACTGCGCAGGCGCTCTCTACGCTGTGTACCAGCAAGCTTCGACCGTCAGCCAGCAGCGAACGGCGCTTGTCAGCGCCGAAACGCACACTGCTGCCTGCCGCCAATACCAACGCAACCACGCTCACAGCGCCGCCCGCTCGATGCCATTGCGCGCACGAAGGATATCGGCCAGTACCGCCAGGGCGATCTCGGCCGGGGTCTTGCTGCCCAGGTTCAGGCCAATCGGCGCATGGATGCGCGCCAGCTCGTCGCAACCCAGGCCACCAATTCGCTGCAAGCGTTCGCGACGCTTGTCGGAGGTGGCCTTGGAGCCCATCACGCCGATGTAGAACGCTTCGGTCCGCACGGCTTCAAGCATGGCCAGGTCATCGATTTTTGGATCATGGGTCAATGCAACCACTGCCGTATCGGCATGGCAACCGCCATTGGCGATGAATTCCGACGGCAGCTCGCGGCGCACCTCTATGCCATTCAGCACTACGCCGTCGAGTACTTCGTCACGCGGCTCGCAAAGGATGACCTCAAAACCCAGCCCCCTGCCGAATTCGGCGCAAAAATGCGCCACGCTGGAATAGCCGGCCAGCAGCAGCCGCTGGGCGGCGCCGACACGCAAGCGCACCCGGGCATTTTCCCGTTCGACCCGTGGCCCCTGACTATGGTCATCGAGCAGCTGGCGGGTACCCGTTGGCAGGCTCACCTCACGCAGTACCCGGCGCTGGCCCAGCAGCGCACGTTCCAACTCACGCAGATGCGCCTGCACCTCGCATTCAACCGGCAGGTTCTCCACCAGTACTTCAAGCACACCGCCACACGGCAGGCGAACGCGCGAACGCGGGTCGCTGCCGTCGCCATAACGCACGATGGCAACCGGCTCCGGGAATTCCCCGAGGGCCACGCGTTCGAGAAAGTCGTCTTCGACACAGCCACCGGACAGCGAGCCCAGCCACTGGCCGCTGGCGTTCACCGCCAGCAGCGAACCCGGCGCACGCGGCGCCGAGCCGTAGGTGGCGAGCACCGTGCACAACCATACCCGCTGGCCGTTGCAGGACCACTGCAAAGCCTGACGGACCACCTGGAGATCGAGATGCTGCACGCTTTACTCCGCCTTCAGCTCGGCGAGCTGCTGTACGTTCAGGTCGCCGGGCAATCCACCCCAGGCCTGGCGCAAGTAGTTGACCATATCTGTCACCTGTTGGTCATCAAGCTTGTCGGCAAAGCCCGGCATCGGCTGCATGCGCTCGAAGCCGGTGAACTGCTGTTCACGGATACCCTCGAGGACCACCTTGACCAGATTGCGCGAGTCGGCCTGACGCAGCACGGTGTTGCCGCGCATGGCCACGGCGATGTGCGGCTTGCCCTCGCCGTCGACACCATGGCAGCCGGCGCAGACGTTCAGGTACTGCTGGTGGCCCCGCTTGGCACTGTCGCTCATCCGCTCCAGGGCAACGGCCTCGATAGCCTTGGCCGGCGGCGGCTGGTCGCCCAGCAGGTAGGTGGCCATGGCCGCAAGGTCTGCATCTTCAAGGTGCTGGGTGCTGTGGTGCACCACCGGGAACATCTCGTTGAACATGCTGCCCTGGGCGCTGATGCCGTGCTTGAGGAAGGTGGTCAGGTCCGGCTGCGTCCAGCCGCGCTCGGCCAGGTCCTGGGCCAGCAGGCTTGGCGCCAGGTAGCCACCCAGCAGGCCGCCGCTCAGGCGTTGGTCCTGCTGCAGCGCACCGATCGGATTGCGCGGGGTATGGCATTCACCACAATGGCCCATCACCTCGACCATGTACTGGCCGCGCTGCCAGGCCGGGCTTTTACCCTCGGTCGGCTGCAGTTGCACGCTCTTGCCATACAGCATGTTCCAGCCGCTGAGCCCCATGCGCACATTGAACGGGAAGCGCAACGCGGTCTGCGGTGCCGGGCGGTTGATCGGCGGTATGGTCATCAGGTAGGCGAGGATCGCGTCCGAGTCTTCACGCTTGATCAGGTGGTACGAGGTGTAAGGCATCGCAGGATAAAGGTTGGCGCCGTCCTTGCGCTTGCCCTCGGTGACTGCGGCGAAGAACTCGTCGGCGCTGTAGTTACCGATGCCGTACTGTTTGTCCGGGGTGATATTGCTGCCATAAATGGTGCCGAACGGCGAATGGATCGGCAGCCCGCCCGCATACGGCGCGCCGCCTTCGGCAGTATGGCAGGCCATGCAGTCGGCCGCGCGGGCCAGGTATTCACCGCGCTTGACCTGCGCATCGTCGGCCGCCAAGGCAAACGAACTGACCGCCAGCCCGAGGGCCAATGCCGAGGCGCTACGTACGAAGCCCATGTTCAACCCTCCTTGACCAGGCCGAGATCGTTGAGCACCTTGCGGGTGGCATCGTAGTAACGCACGTAGCCTGTGCAGCGGCAGATGTGGTGACCAAGGCTGGCCTCGATGCGGTCTTCCACTTCGCTCTTCTTCAGCGGCTGGCGCTGGGCCGTTTCCACCAGCACGGTAGCGGCGTTGACGAAGCCTGGTGCGCAGTAGCTGCACTGGAAGGCGAACAGGTCGACGAACTTCTGCTGGATCGGGTTGAGCGTCAGGTTGCCGGCCTGGTCTTTTTTGGCATGGCCTTCGATGGTGCGAACCTTCTTGCCCTCGAAGTAATGCGCACCGGTGATGCAGGTGCGCACTTCTTCGCTGGTGCCGTCGGGGTTGTCGACGATCACCACGCAGGCGTGGCAGATGCCCTGGCCGCAACCCAGGCGCGAGCCGGTGAGGTTCTGGTGTTCGTGCAGGTAGTCGATCATCGCCAGGTCCGCGGGGACCTCGACCGGCCCGACCGGTTGACCGTTGAGCGTCAGTTGCAGTGGACGGTTAGCCATTGAGGGCCTCCTTGATACGGGCTGGGGTGATGGGGAGATCGCGCACGCGCTTGCCGATGGCATGCGCGACGGCATTGCCGATGGCACCGACGACCGGGATCATCACCACTTCGGCGATGCCCTTGGAGGGGTCGGTCGGTGACAGCGGCGGGAGGATTTCGCTGGTCTGCTGCCACACCGCCACATCGCGCGCATGCGGCAGGCGGTAGCGGTTGAAGTTCCAGTCGCCCTCCCCGGGCCCACCCTCGTACAACGGCATTTCTTCGGTCAGTGCATGGCCAATGCCCATGGCGATACCGCCTTCGAGCTGGCCCTTGACCAGTTCCGGCACCAGCACCCGGCCACACTCGACCCAACTGTGGTGGTTGAGCACCTGCGTCTCCAAGGTGCCTTTGTTGACCTTGACCTCGACGATGGTCGCCACCGGGCTGTAGTAGGTGACCATGGCGTTGTTCAGCTGGGTGTCGGGGTAGGCCGCATTCTGCCGGTCGAGCAGGTGATAGCCATGGCTGCCCATCTGCGCCTTCTTGGCATTCACCGCACCATCGCCGTACTTCACCGCCATGGCATCGAGGGGGAAGCGCTCGCGCACGCCATCGATGACAAAGTCGGCCTCGGCCCAGCTCCAGCGGTTGAAGCCGCGCACGCTCACGCCAGTAACCAGCCCCATGTCGTGGGCCTTCTGCGCCAGCTGGGCAAACGGAATCGGCGCCAGGCCATTGCCGGTCAGCTCACCGTTGACCCACACCGCATTTTCGCGGCGCACCACCAGCGGGTTGGCCTGGCCGCCGTGCGGGCCTTGGCTCCAGATCGCCATGGCCGCCGGCCACAACCCATGATTGAACAGCACACGCGCCGCTTCGCGGGTGGCATGGCTGAAGTAGAACGCCGAGTTGGTCGCCGACGATGGCGACGCCAGCTTGCCGACCCAGCGCGGGTTGCGCAGCGCGGCGTCCTGCTCCGGCTGGCTGATCAGGTACGGGTTTCCGCTGGTGCTCAATTGCAGCTCTGGCCATTCGGTGACTGCAGTCGTCACCTCGTCGGCCGAACGGCCGAGGAAATCGCTGACCACCAAAGCCTGGGAGGTGGACATGCCGGTGCCCAGCTCGGTGCCGATATGGCGCAGGCTGATGCGGCCATCGGCGCTGAACTCGACACTGGCCATCGGCGCCTCGGAACCTGTGCCGAAGTCCTTCTGGCAGATAGCGAAGCCGACGCCGTACCAGTGGTCCGGGTCCTTGGCGTCCATCTGTTGCTTGCGTGCATCGCGGTTGCGCCACCACTCGTGCACAGCGGCCTTGTCGAGGATCTCGTACAGGCGCAGGGCGCCGGCCGGGACCGCACCCTGGGTGTTCTTCATGCCCGATTTCAGCGCGTTGGCGCGGCGCAGGTCGATGGCATCGACGCCCAGGCGGCCGGCGATCTCATCCACCATCATCTCGGTGGCCGCCATGCTCTGCAGGGTGCCGTAACCGCGCATGGAGCCGGCCTCGACGCCACGGGAATAGTAGGCGGTCACCGACAGGTCGTTCTGTGGCATGTAGTAGATCGACTGCGCTGCCGTGGCGCCCACGGCTGCCACCGACGGGCTGTAGTTGATGCGCCCGCCGCCGTCGCAGCTCATGTCGGCGCGGAAGATCTTGAAGCTGTTGTCCTTCTTGTCCACCGCCAGCTGGTAGCGGATATCGAAGGCATGGCGCTTGATGCCGCTCTGGAACTGCTCGTAGCGGTCGTTGGCCAGGCGGATCGGCACGCCGGCGCCGTAAAGCGCAGCCACCGCGGCATAGAAGACGAAGATGTTGTTGTCTTTCGAGCCATAGCCCACGGTATAGCCCGGGTGCATGTTCAGCGTGTTCAGGGCAAAGCGCGACGGCTTGATCATGTGCACGCATTCCTGCGCCACTTCGAACGGGCACTGAGTGGCGACCACGAAGTGCAGCGTGCCCGTGGCCGGGTCATACCAGCCGTTACCGTTGTCCGGCTCCAGCGCGGCAGGTTCGATGGACGGCGTCTTGTAGCGCTCGTCGAACACCAGCCAGTCCTCGGGCGGGTTGTCCAGCTGCTCGGCCATGCGCTTGGCGTAGAACAAACCCTGCTCGGTCAGGTCGCCGTGCTGGTTGGGCTGCTTCGACCACACCGGCTTGCGGTTGAGAATGGTGGGGAACAGCATGGAATTCTTCAGGCTGGAGAACTCATCGTCGTCGAACGGCGTGGCGCCGCCCACCCGCACGAAGCGGAAGCTGCCATAAGGGTCGCGCTGGTACAGCGGCGCCTGGGCACCGTAACGGATCGCCTGCTGATTGAACTGCAGCTTGCGCTTGGCCTGGCGGAAGCGCTCGAAGTCGTGCCAGATCAGGATCGCCACCGGGTGGCCGATGAACATCGGCACCTTGCCGGGCGGCAGCAGCGGGTCGGGCGAATGGGCCTCGGGCCAGGCAATGCCGTCCTGTTCGAGGTCGGCGGCGGTGACGATGCGGTCCGGCTGCAGGTCGGCACCGAGCAGGCTGAGGTCATGGCCGGCATAAATCCGGTCGACCTTGGTCGCCTTGAGCAGCAGCGCATGACCTTGCTGCGCGGGCCAACCGGGCATGTCCTTGGCGCGGATGTCGCGGGCGAACACTTTGTCGCCACAGACCTTGGACAAGGCATCGTTACGGAAACGCGCCTTGCCGTCGTGGTTCATCCACTTCTGCGGCGAAGTGGTAACGCGCTCCTCCATCAACGCGGCGAAGGCCTGGCTGCCAAGTGGCGCCATGGTCACGCCGACACCAGCGATCAGGCCGCCTTGCAGGAAGGCGCGCCGGGAAATATCACGGTTGGACATGCTTGATCCTCTGGGCAGTTGGGGCCTGCCCTTTCTTTTGATTCTTGGCCTGGCTTGATAAAAGCTGACCCTGGCGTCAACTTTACAGCAATTGGGTGGGTATAGGCAAAGTCAAGCCGACAATGTGTCGCGGTGTGTATAGGGCAAGAGGCGGAATTCGCGCTTTGGCGGGTAGGTGTTTGGCGGGAGATTTTCAGCGCCTGTGAGATCGAGCGCCGCCCCCTCGAAAATCCAACAACGAAGACCCTGCAAATCCAGAACCAAACTCTTACTGCTCCTGACCACCCCAACCCCAACACCCGCGTTAACCTTCATTTAATCAACCCCAGCCAGCATGGCCCCATTCCCAGATCTGCCAAGGCGAAGACATGCGCGTTCTCCTGCTCTTCCTCACACTCCTACTGGCCGGCCCGTTGCAAGCCAACCCGTTCGATGTGAAACCAGACTTCCTGCCGGTTGACCAAGCCTTCGTGCTCACCCACGACCGCCAGGCCGACGGCCAGATGCGCCTGTACTTCCAGATCAAGCCGGGCTACTACCTGTACCAGAAGCGCCTGAAGTTCGATGGCCTGCCCACCGAGCAACACCCGCAACTGCCACCGGCACTCAACCATCACGACGAGTTCTTCGGCGACAGCGCGGTGTACCGCGACCAGCTTGATCTGCTATTGCCTGCCAACGCCCAGGGTCAGTTGCGCCTGGGCTGGCAGGGCTGCGCCGACGCCGGCCTGTGCTACCCGCCGCAAACCACCTTGATCGACTTGGGCGGCAGCGTAACGCCGGCCGCCGAGCAAGCCAGCGACCAGGCGCTGGCCAGCGGCCTTCAGCAAGGCCACCTGGCCTGGAGCCTGCTGGCGTTCTTCGGCCTTGGCCTGCTGCTGGCCTTCACCCCCTGCTCGCTGCCGATGCTGCCGATCCTTGCCGGGCTGGTGCTGGGCAATGGCGCCAGTGCCCGGCGCGGCTGGCTGCTGGCCGGGGTCTATGTGCTGAGCATGGCCCTGGTGTACGCCGGGCTCGGGGTGGTTGCTGCCCTGCTGGGTGCCAGCCTGCAGGCCTGGCTGCAGCAACCCTGGCTGCTGGGCAGCCTGGCGGGGCTGTTCGTGCTGCTGGCACTGCCGATGTTCGGCGCCTTCGAACTGCAACTGCCTGCCGCCCTGCGCGACCGCCTGGACCGCGCCGGGCAAGGTACCCGTGGCGGCAACCTGTATGGCGCGGCTTTGCTCGGGGCGTTGTCCGGCCTGTTACTCGGCCCGTGCATGACTGCGCCGTTGGCCGGTGCGCTGCTGTACATCGCGCAGAGCGGCGACGTGCTGCAAGGCGCGCTGGTGCTGTTCAGCCTCGGCCTGGGCATGGGCGTGCCGCTGCTGTTGCTGGTAACCCTGGGTAACCGTTATCTGCCGCGCCCGGGTGCGTGGATGAACAGGGTCAAGGGTGTGTTCGGTTTCGTGTTCCTGGCCATGGCGCTGTACACCGTGCGCAGCCTGCTGCCTGCGACCTTGCTGCTGGCACTGAGCGGCGCCTGGCTGATCGCCCTGGCCTGGGCTGCCTGGCCGGCCCTGCAGCGGCTGCCGGCATTGCGTGCAGTGCCGTTGCTCGGCGCGCTGTGGGGTGGCTTGTTGCTGGTCGGTGCGGCAGCAGGCGGCGACGACCTCTGGCAGCCACTACGCCCGTTCGCCGGTGGCGTCGCCGCGACAGCCCCAAGCCAACACGCCGAAGACCGCTTCGTCACCGTCAGCCGCCCCGAAGACCTGCAACGTGAGCTGGATGCGGCCAAAGCCCGCGGCCAGTGGGTGATGCTCGACTACTATGCCGACTGGTGCGTGTCGTGCAAAGTCATGGAAAAACAGGTGTTCGCACGCAGCGACGTACAGGCCGGCCTGGCCGGCGTGCACCTGCTGCGCCTGGACGTGACGGCCGACAGCCCGGCCAGCAAGGCCCTGCTGCAGCGCTACCAGGTACCCGGCCCCCCCAGCATCATCTGGATCGGCCCGGAAGGCGAAGAACGCCGCGCGCGGCGCATCACCGGCGAGGTGGACGCAGCAGCGTTCCAGCAACACTGGGGCCAGACCAGGAGCCAAGGCTGATGCTGACCGTAACACTCGGGCCACTGACCATGGCCCTCAACCACCTGCTGATGCTCACCGCCCTGGTGATCGCCAGCGTGGTCGGCTGGTGGGTCGCCCGACGTGGCGGCGAGAGCCCGGAATCGGCGCTGTTCAACCTGTTCCTGATCGGCCTGCTGTGTGCCCGCGCCGGCTTCGTGCTGGCCTACTGGCCGATGTATCAGGACGACCCGCTGCAGATCATCGACATTCGCGATGGCGGCTTCCTGTTCTGGTCGGGCCTTGCGGGCATCGTGCTCGGAGCCCTGTGGCAGGGCTGGCGCCACCCCGGCCTGCGCCGCCCGCTAGGCTGGGCGCTGTTCAGCGGCGCACTGTTCTGGGGCCTGGCCAGCCTGGGTGGCCACCTGTACAGCAAAGGCACCGAGCTGCCCGAACTGAGCCTGCGCAACGCAGGCGGCCAGGCCGTGGCATTGCACAGCTACCGCGGCAAGCCGCTGGTCATAAACATCTGGGCCACCTGGTGCCCACCGTGTCGGCGTGAGATGCCCGTGCTGCAACAGGCACAAAGCGATTACCCGCACGTGACCTTCCTGTTCGTGAACCAGGGCGAGACCCCGGAAAACGTCAGCACCTTCCTCGCCACCACCGGCCTGAGCCTGACCCACGTGCTGTTCGACGGCACCGGCCTGCTGGCCCAGCGCGTCGGCTCCATGGCCTTGCCCACCACCCTGTTCTACGACGCCAACGGGCGGCTGGTTGGCAGCCACCTGGGCGAGCTGTCCCGGGCCAGCCTGCGCCACGCCCTGGAACCTTTCGACCGGGCCCTTGCGCCCGCCCCTGCCGCACAAGGAAACTGACATGCGATTGACTGCACTGCTGCCCCTGTCCCTGACCCTGCTGGCCGCCCCTGCCCTGCAAGCCGAAGAACTGCCCAAGGCGGTTCAGCAACTGCAAGCCAAGGGCGCCGTGATCAAGGGCAGCTTCGATGCGCCCAACGGCCTGCGCGGTTATGCCGCCGAGTACCAGAACAACGCCCTGGCCCTGTACCTGACCGCCGACGGCAAGCACGTGCTGGTCGGCAGCCTGTTCGACGAACAGGGCAAGGACCTGAGCGCCGAGCCGCTGCAAAAATTGGTATACGCGCCGATGAGCAAGGAAATCTGGGCGAAAATGGAAAAGACCACGTGGATCGCCGACGGCAAGGCCGATGCGCCGCGCAAGGTGTACCTGTTCAGCGACCCGAACTGTCCGTACTGCAACATGTTCTGGGAACAGGCGCGGCCGTGGGTAGAGTCGGGCAAGGTGCAGTTGCGCCATATCATGGTCGGCATCATCCGTGAGGACAGCCCGGGCAAGTCGGCGGCGCTGCTGGCGGCGAAAGACCCGGCCAAGGCACTGCAACAGCACGAGAAGGCCGGCAAGGCCAGCACCCTGAAGGCGCTGGAACAGGTGCCAGAGGCTGTGCAACAGAAGCTGGCGGCGAACATGGCGTTGATGGAAGAGATGGGGTTGCAGGCGACCCCAGCCATTTTCTACCAGGATGAGCAAGGCAACCTGCAAAGCCAGCAAGGGGCACCACGGCCGGAGATGCTTGGGAAGATTCTGGGCAAGCGCTAGTGCATGTGGTGGGGCACAGATCGAGCACCACGAAGCAGGTGACGCGGGGCATGGCACCGGCTACGCCGGTGTTCGCGGGTGAACCCGCTCCTACGGGGCTCGCGCTAACGGCTGGATTTTGCGCCAGGCATGTGATCGCAAGGCCTGCGCGGTCGGGCGTAGGAGCGGGTTTACCCGCGAAAGGGCCGGACCTACTGGCCAATTTCCACCAGCCGTTCACCGTTGCCGCCGCCACTGTATTCGCGGGTAAACCCGCTCCTACGCTGATCGGGAGTGGTTGGCCATTGAGAGGGGGCGCCAAGCGCCCCTGCCCATCACAGCCCCTCCAGTTCAGCCATCAGGTCACTGAGCCGGTCGACCTTGTCATCATCCAGCGCACTGCCCTGCAGCCCCTGCACATACTCGGCCAACGCCTCCACCGTGCTGCACTCGAACATCGCCCGCAGCGGCACGTTCAGCTGTAGCTGCTTCTGCACCCGCGAAGCGATCTGCGTGGCCAGCAGCGAATGCCCGCCCAGCTCGAAGAAGTTGTCGTGCACCCCCACCCGCTCGGCTTTGAGCACATCGGCCCAAATACCCGCCAACACGTCCTCCAATTCGTTGCGTGGCGCCAGATAGGCCTGACTGTACTGACCGCCGATGTCGATGGCTGGCAGGGCCTTGCGGTCGAGCTTGCCGTTGGCGTTGTGCGGCAAGCTGTCGAACCAGCCCCAGTGCAAGGGCACCATGTACTCCGGCAACTCGGCACGCAGTCGTTGCTTGACCTGCTCCAGCAACGCGGCATCGGCACTGACGCCCTGGTGCGCCACCAGGTAGCCAACCAGATGCTTGCCGTTCACGCCGTCCTGCACCGCCACAGCGGCATCGCGAATTTCCGCCTGCTCATGCAGCCGGGCCTCGATTTCGCCCAGCTCGATGCGATAGCCGCGAATCTTCACCTGGTGGTCGATGCGCCCGACGTACTCCAGCACACCGTCCAGGCGCTGCCGTGCGAGGTCACCGGTACGGTACAGGCGCTCTCCCGGTGCCCCGTAAGGGTGAGGAATGAACGCCAGTGCCGTGCGCACCGGGTCACCGACGTAGCCACGGCCTACACCCGTACCCGCCACGCACAGTTCGCCCACCGCCCCCAGCGGCACCAGCGCCTGGTCCTCGCCGAACAAGTACAGCCGGTTGTTATCGGTGGGCGTGCCGATTGGCAGGTAGCTGCCTTGGGTCGAGGCGGCATCGACGCGGAAGAACGCCACGTCATCCGAGCACTCCGCCGGCCCATAGGCATTGACCAGGCCGATTTGCGGGTAGCGCTGCAGCCACTGCGCCGCCAGTTCCGGTGGCATGGCCTCGCCGGTCGGCAGCATCCAGCGCAGGCCGTCGAGGGCCTGGTGGTCGCTGGCCAGCATGCCCTGGATCAGGGACGGCACGCTCTCCAGCACGGTGATGCCGGTGGCCTGCACGTGCGCCAGCAGGCCTTGCGGGTCGTGGGCGATGGCGTTAGGCACGATCTCAACCTTGGCGCCGAACAGCGGCGCAGCCAGGAACTGCCAGACCGAGATGTCGAAGCTTTGCGAGGCGGTCTGGGCAATCACGTCCTGCTCGCTCAGCGCCAGGTAAGGCACCTTGCTGAGCTGGTTGTTGAGCATGCCGCGCTGCTCGACCATCACCCCTTTTGGCAGGCCGGTCGAGCCTGAGGTGTAGATCACGTAGGCGAGGTTGTCCGGGCCACTGTGGACACCCGGGTTGTGGCTTGCGATCGGGTTGGCCTGGACGTCTTCCCAGACCAGCAGTTGCGGCCGCAGCGCAGCCTCCAGCTCACCGAGCAACTGCCGCCCCTGCTCGGCGCAGGCCGCGCTGCACACCAGCACTGGCGTGCGGCTGAGCTGGATGATGCTTTGCAGGCGCGCCGCCGGCAGGCCCGGGTCCAGCGGCAGGTAGCCGGCGCCGGCCTTGAAGCTGCCGACAATCATGCCCAGCAGCGGCAACCCACGCTCGGCAAGCAGTGCCACTGGCTGGTCCACGCAGACGCCGGCAGCTACCAGCGCATGGCCCAGGCGGTTGGCCGCCAGGTTCAGCCTGGCGTAGTCATAGGATGCCTCCAGGCAGCGGGCCACGGTACGCTGTGGATGCGCCACGACCTGCGCTTCGAACTGCGCGATGTAGCTCTGTTCCAGCGGATAAACCCGCTCGGTCCGGTTGCAGTCCTCCAGCAGGAAGCCTTGCTCCTGGGCGCTCAGCAGCGCTAGCTCGCTCACCTCCCCTTCAAAACCTTGTACCAGCGCCAGCAGCAGGCGCTTGAACTCGGCCAGCAGGCGCTCGACGGTCGGGTAATCGAAGTAACGCTGGTCAAACGACAGGTGCAGGCCCAGGTCATCACCCGGGTAACACACCGCCGTCAGCGGGAAGTTGGTGTGGGTACGGCCCGAGTCGGAGCTGGCGTTCAGGTGCTGGGCGTGATCGAGCACGGCGGTTTCAACCGGCGCATTCTCGAACACGAACAGGCTGTCGAACAGCGGCTGGCCCTTGGGCAGCTCGCTGCACGCCTGGATCGCCACCAGCGGCAGGTATTCGTACTCGCGCAGCTCCATGTTGCTTTGCAGCAGGCCTTGCAGCCACTGGCGCACACTGCAGCGCTCACCCGCCGCGGGCAACTGCACGCGCAGGGCCACGCTGTTGATGAACAGGCCAACGGTGCGCTGCATCTGCGGCATGCTCACCGGGCGCCCGGCCACGGTCACGCCAAAGGCCACATCGCGGTCGCCGCTGTAACGCGCCAACACCAAGGCCCAGGCCGCCTGGGCGAAGGTGTTGACGGTGAGCTGATGGGCCTGGGCCAGTTCGCGCAGACGCACACCATCACTCACCTCCAGGCGGGTGTAGCAGTCGCCGACGACCATGCCGCTACCGGCGTGGTCATGGCGCAGCGGGCGGTCGCTCGGGATGGCTGTGGCACGTTCGAAGCCGGCCAGGTTGGCCTGCCACCAGGCGCGTGCGTCGTCCAGGCCCTGGCGTTGCAGCCAACCGATGTAATCGCGGTAACGCGGTGGCACCGGCAGTTGGGCCTGACGGCCTTCGCCAAGGGCCTGGTAGACCTCGAAGAAATCGTTCATCAACAGCGAGCGGCACCAGGCATCGATAAGGATGTGGTGGTTGCTCATCATGAACCAGTAGCGTTCATCGGCCACGCGCACCAGGCGCAGGTGGAACGGTGCCTCGCTGAGCAAGGCAAAGCCGGCCTCGCGCTCCTGCTTGTGCAGGGCCTGCAGGCGCTGCTCCTGGGCATCGTCGGCCAGGCCGCGCCAGTCCTGGTAGTCCACCGCCAGGTTGCCCGGCTTGTGGATGATCTGCAGCATCGCCTCGCCGCTGTTCCAGCTGAACGAGGCGCGCAACGCTTCGTGGCGCGCCACCACGGCCTGCCAGGCCTGGGCGAAACGCTCGGGGTCGAGGGCGCTGTTGATGCGGTAGCGGTCCTGCATGTAGTACAGGCCAGTGCCCGGCTCCAGCAGGGTGTGCAGCAGCATGCCTTCCTGCATCGGCGTCAGCGGGTAAACGTCCTCGATCTGCGCGGCCGGGACCGGCAATGCGTCGATCTGCTCCTGAGTCATGTGCGCCAGCGGGAAGTCCGATGGGGTGAAGCTGCCATTGCCATCGGCCAGGCAATGCGCGACCAGCGCCAGCAGCTCCTGACGATAGCCCTCAGCCAGACGCGCGATGGTCTGCTGGTCGTAGCGCTCGGCGCTGAAGGTCCAGCGCAGTTGCAGAGCACCGCCATACACCTGGCCATCGACGCTCAACCAGTTGGGCAACGGCGCATCGAGATCATGCGCCAACCCGGCCGGGGCTTCCAGGGGCTGGAACAAGGCCGCACTGTCGAACTGCTGGTCGAACTGGCCCAGGTAGTTGAAGGTGATGCGCGCCTGCGGCAAAGCCGCCATCTGCTCGCGCCCGGCGGCATCCGCCAGGTAGCGCAGTACGCCGTAGCCCAGGCCCTTGTGCGGTACATGGCGCAGTTGTTCCTTGATGCGCTTGATCGAACCGGCCCGCGCCGCGTCGTCTTCACCTGGCAGCGGACGCAGGCTCAGTGGGTAGGCATTGGTGAACCAGCCGACGCTGCGGGTCAGGTCCATGTCTTCGAACAACCCGTCACGGCCATGGCCTTCGAGCTGCACCAGCACTTCTTCATCGCCGCTCCAGCGGCACAAGGCCCGCGCCAGTGCAGTCAACAGCAGGTCGTTGACCTGGGTGTGGTAAGCCGCCGGGGCCAGTTGCAACAGCTGCCGGGTTTGCTCCACGTCCAGGCCGATGGCCAGGGTTTGAGCGTGGCGATGCAAATTGCCGCCCTGCGGATGGTCGCACGGCAATTCGCGACGCACACCGCCCAGCTGGCCTTGCCACCAGGCCAGTTCGTCACGCAGCGAATCGCTGCCGGCGTAGCTGGCCAGGCGCGCGGCCCAGTCGCCGACGGCGTGGGTCTTGGCCGGCAGAGGCTGGCCACGGTACAGCGCCTGCAGGTCTTCCAGCAGCACCCGCCAGGACACACCATCGACCACCAGGTGATGGATAGCCAGCAACAACCGCTGGGTGCCCTGCCCGTCACGCACCAGCAAGGCGCGCAGGAGCGGCCCCTGTTGCAGGTCCAGGCTGCGCTGCACGTCAGTGTAGAGGGCCTGACAATCATTGAAATCGGCGACAGTGGCGCTCCACAGCAGTTGCTCGGCGCCAGGCTGCGCGTACTGCGCCTGCCTGCGGCCCTGGGCGTCGCTGAAGCGCAGGCGCAGGCTGTCATGGTGCTGCACCAGCGCAGCCAATGCCTGTTCAAGGGTGGCCTCAACCAAGGGTTGGCGCACCTCCAGCAGCACGGCCTGGTTCCAGTGTTGCGGCTGTGGCACGTCACTGTCGAAGAACCAGTGCTGAATCGGCGTCAGCCCGGCCTGGCCCTGGCGCAGGCCCTGCTCGACGGTGCTCGCGGCTTCGCTGAGCTGAACCACAGTTACCAGGGTCTGGATGGTCTGATGCTGGAACAGGTCGCGTGGAGTGAATTGCAAGCCGGCCTGCCGGGCGCGGCTGACCACCTGAATCGACAGGATCGAGTCGCCCCCCAGCTCGAAGAAGTTGTCCTGCACCCCGACCCGGGCAACGTTGAGCACCTCGCGCCAGATCTGCGCCAACTGTGCTTCCAACTCATTGCCAGGGGCCTGGTATTGCTGCCGCGCCTGCTCAAGGTCCGGCAGCGGCAGCGCACGGCGGTCGAGCTTGCCGTTGCCCATCAGCGGCAGGCTATCGAGCAGCACCAGGTGCGCAGGCACCATGTAGTCGGGCAGGTGCTGGCGGGCATCGGCTTTCACCGCTTCGCGCAGCAGTTGTTGCACGTCGTTACCGGCGGTGGCCTGCCTGCACACCAGATAGCCCACCAGTTGCTTGCCGCCCGGCAAGTCCAGCGCCAGCACGACGGCCTCGTCGACTTCCTCGTGCGCTTGCAGGCGGCTCTCGATTTCGCCCAGTTCGATGCGGAAGCCGCGGATCTTCACCTGCTGGTCGGCACGGCCGACATACTCCACCAGGCCATCGGTACCCAGACGTACCAGGTCGCCGGTACGGTACAGGCGCCCGCCTTCGGCACTGAACGGGTCGGCGACAAAGCGCTCGGCAGTGAGGCCTGGCCGGTCGTGGTAACCCTGGGCCAGGCCGGCACCGCCGACGTACAGTTCGCCAATACCGCCTTGCGGCAACAAGGCCAGATCCTCGTCGAGGATGTAGGCCGTACGGCTACCGATGACGCGGCCGATCGGTACGCTGCCAAGGTCTGCTGGCAAGGCCTCTGGGGCCAGGCACGCCAGCGGCATGACCACGGTTTCGGTCGGGCCGTAGGCATTGAAGCACTGCTGCGGCGCAAAGGCCTGGCGGATACGCTGCAGGTGCTCGCCGGTCAGCGCCTCGCCCCCGGTAATCACCAGGCGTACCGGCAATTGTTCGCCCCGCCCGCCCAGGTACTGCGCCAGCTGGCTGCCGTAGCTGGGGGTAAAGCCCAGAATGCTCACCTGCTGCTCGCGCACCAACTGGCAGATGTCCTCGGCGCCCCACTGCCCCTGGGCGCGCAATACCACGCGCGCACCACACAACAGCGGCACCCACAGGCGCTCGCTGGCAGCGTCGAAATTGATCGAATAGAAATGCAGCTCGCAGTCATCGCTGCGCATGCCGAATGCAGCGATCACCGCCTGGCAATGCATGGCGAACTCGCCATGGCTGACCAACACGCCCTTGGGTTTGCCGGTGGAGCCTGAGGTGTAGATCAGGTAAGCCTGGTGCTGCGGCAGGCTGAGGTTGTCCAGCGGCGCATCGCTGTAGGCCGCCAGGCTGGCGGCATCGTCTTCCAGGCTCCAGCTGGCCACGCCTTCAGGCAGCTCGCCCAGGGTGTGCAGCAGCGCACGCTGGCTGAGCAGCAAGCCGATGCGGCTGTCTTCGATCATGTAGCGCAGGCGGTCGAGCGGGTACTCGGGGTCGAGCGGTACATAGGCGCCGCCGGCCTTGAGGATGGCCAGCAGGCCGACGACCATTTCCAGCGAGCGCTCCAGCGCCAGGCCCACCCGCACCTGCGGGCCGACACCTCGTTCGCGCAGGGCACGCGCCAGGCGGTTGGCCTGCTGGTCGAGCTCGGCGTAGGTCAAGTGCTGGCCGGCGAAGGTCAACGCGCCCGCCTGTGGCGTGCGCGCGGCCTGGGCGGCGAACAGACCGTGGAGGGTCTGGCCAAGGTCGAAATCGTGTTCGCCCTGCAATTGGCCTGTAAGCACTTGTTGCTCGGCACTGCTCAGCATCGGCAGTTCGCACAGGCGGTGGTGCGGGTTGTCGAGCAAACCGACCAGCAGTTGTTGCCAGTGCTCGGCCATGCGCGCGATGCGCGGCGCGTCGAACAGGTCGCGACTGTAGGTCAGGCAGCAGCCCAGCCGGCCGTCCAGGTCGGTCACCTCCAGGTACAGGTCGAACTTGGTGGCGCTGGCATCGTTGACCAGGTAGTCCACCTGCATGCCGGCCAGCGTGCGGCTTTGCTGGAAGGCCCAGCGCTGCACGTTGCACATCACCTGGAACAACGGGTTGTAGGCACTGCTGCGCGGTGGCTGCAGGGCCTCTACCAGTTGGTCGAACGGCAGGTCCTGGTGCGATTGGCCTTCGATGGCAACCTGACGCAGCTGCTCCAGCAGTTCACTGGCGGTCATCTGCCCGTCCAGCTCGCAACGCAGCACCTGGGTGTTGAGGAAGGCAC
The DNA here is from genome assembly GCF_043106005.1 of Pseudomonas sp. GLN_2. NCBI lineage: Bacteria > Pseudomonadati > Pseudomonadota > Gammaproteobacteria > Pseudomonadales > Pseudomonadaceae > Pseudomonas > Pseudomonas sp. GLN_2. Next base: position 80,042 of record NZ_JBICMC010000105.1, read on the forward strand.
CGATCAGGCCTTCGCTTTCCGGGCGGATGCGGTTGGCCACCGGCGCGCCGATGCGCAGGTCGCGCTGGCCACTGTAACGGTGCAGCAAGGCGGCCAGGGTGGCGGTCATGGTCATGAACAGGGTCAGGCCGCGCTGGCTATTGAAAGCATGCACGCGGGCCACCAGTGCCGGATCGAGTTCGAAGCGGTACAGCGCGCCACGGTGGCTCTGGACTGCCGGACGCGGGCGGTCAGCAGGCAACGCCAGCACCGGGTGCTCGTCGCCCAGGCGGTGCTTCCAGTAGGCCAGTTGACGAGCGCCCTCGCCGCTTTCCAGCCATTGCCGTTGCCACACGCTGTAGTCCAGGTACTGCACCGGCAGCGGCGCCAGTGGCGATTCGCGGTCATCGACAAAGGCTTCGTACAGCTCGCCCAGCTCGCGGGCGAAGATGTCCATGGCCCAGCCTTCGGTGACGATGTGGTGCAGCGTCAGCACGAAGAAGTGCTCGCGCTCGTTTGCCTTGACCAGGCAGGCGCGCAGCAGCGGACCCCGCTCCAGGTCGAAGGGCTGGTGCGCCTCGTCGTCGGCCAGTTGTTGCAAACGTTGCTGGCAGGCATCGTCTGACAAAGCGCTGAAGTCTTGCCAGTCCAGATGCAGGCCGCTGTCTTCGGCCACGCACTGGTACGGCACGCCGTCGATGCTGGGGAACGTGGTGCGCAAGGTTTCGTGGCGCACGACCAGCGCCTGCAGCGCACGCTCGAAGGCGTCCACATGCAGGGTGCCGCGCAGGCGTGCCATGCCGCCGACGTTGTACGCCGGGCTGTCCGGCTCCATCTGCCAGAGGAACCACATTCGCTGCTGCGAGTACGACAGCGGCACCGCCTGACGGCGGTCGACACGGGCGATTGCACCTTGCAGATTGCGCTCGCCGGCCGCGCGCAGGCGGGCGATCTCGGCACAGAAGGCGCCCAGCTCGCTGGCTTCGAACAGGGCCTTGAGCGGCAGCTCGACATCGCAGGCCTGGCGGGTGCGCGAAACGATCTGAGTCGCCAGCAACGAGTGGCCACCGAGGGCGAAGAAGTCGTCCTGCAGGCCAATGCGTGGCAGATTCAACACGTCGCGCCAGATGGCCGCGACCTGTTGTTGCAGCTCGGTTCGTGGCTCGACATGCTCACGCTGCTGCCACACTGGGGCAGGCAGTGCCTTGCGGTCGACCTTGCCGCTGGGGCCCAGTGGCATCTGTGCCAAGGGGATGAGTTGCGCCGGCACCATGTAGGCTGGCAATTGCTCAGCCAGCACGGCCAGCACCTCGGCAGGCTGGGCGCTGCCACTGTAATAGCCGACCAGTTGCGCGCCAACGGCATCCTTGTGTATCAGCACCAGCGCCTGTTCCACACCCGCCTGTGCCAGCAGGCAGGCCTGCACTTCCTCGGGCTCGACGCGGAAACCACGCACCTTGACCTGCTGGTCGAGGCGGCCAAGGTATTCCAGTGCCTCCAGCTGAACCTGCCAGCGGGCGCGATCGCCACTGCGGTACAGACGCTGACCATTGCCGTCGGCCTGGGGTACGAAGCGCTCGGCAGTGAGGCCGGGGCGGCCCAGGTAACCACGGGCCAGGCCCGCGCCACCGAGGTACAGTTCGCCCGGCACACCGGGGGCGCTCAGTTCCAGCTCATCATCCAGCACGCGGCACAGCACATTGCCCAGCGGGCGGCCGATGGGCGAGCGCTCACCGTCCGCCACCTGGCAGTGCCAGTGGGTGACGTTGATGGCGGTTTCGGTCGGGCCGTACCGGTTGTGCAGCTGCACCTGCGGCAGCACCTGCAGCACGCGGTCACGCAGCGTGGCGGACAACGCTTCACCACCCGAGAACACCCGGCGCAAGCTACTGCAGGCACCTGCCTGCGGCTCCTGGACGAACACCTGCAACAGCGGCGGTACAAAATGCAGCGTAGTCACCCCATAAGCCTGCACCAGGGCAGCGATACGCTGTGGGTCGCGGTGTTCACCGGGGCCGGCGAGCACCAGCTTGCAGCCGGTGACCAACGGCCAGAAGCATTCCCACACCGAGACGTCGAAACTGATCGGCGCCTTCTGCATCAGCACGTCGCTGTCATTCAGCGCATAGGTCGTCTGCATCCACTGCAGGCGCTCGGCCAGCGCCGCATGGGTATTGCCTACGCCCTTGGGCTGCCCGGTGGAGCCGGAGGTATAGATAACGTAGGCCAGGTTGTCGCCGTGCAGGTGCAGGCCGGGGGCATGGCTGGGCCAGCTGTCCAGGTGCAACTGGTCGAGGGCAATGGCGCTGACACCGTCGACCTGCGGCAGCTTGCCCAGCAGGCTGCTGTGGCTCAGTAGCAAACGGGCGTCGCAGTCGGCCAGCATGTAGGCCAGGCGTTCGGCAGGGTAATCGACATCCAGCGGCACGTAGGCACCGCCAGCCTTGAGAATGGCTAGCAGGCCGACCAGCAATTGCGGTGAGCGCTCGATGGCAATGGCCACACAGGTATCGGGGCCGACGCCTTTGTCGCGCAAGTAGTGGGCCAGGCGGTTGGCTTGCTGGTGCAGCCCGGCGTAATCCAGGCTGCCCCCGTCCCAAACCAGGGCGGTGCGTTGCGGCGTTAGGCGTGCCTGCTCATTGAGTTGTTCGACCAACAGGTGCTGCGCTGCGGCGGCCGGTGCCTGGCCCCAACCCAGCAGCTGCGCACGGCCGGGCTCATCCAGCAGTTGCACGTCGCCCAGCGCCTGCTGCGGCGCGGCACACACCTGTTCCAGCAACGCCAGCAGGTGATGGGCCAGACGTTCGACGGTGCTGGCTTCGAACAGCTCCGCGGCGTAGTCGAAGGCCAGGCTCAGGCGGCCCAGATGGTCCTCCTCACTGTGCAACTGCAAGTCGAACTTGGCTTCGCGGCTGTGCCACGCCAGCTCCTCGGCCAACAGCCCTGGCAGGCGCCGCAGGGCTGACAGGTCGCGTTGCTGGTGGTTGAACATGACCTGGAACAGGCCCTGCTCGCGCGCATCGGGCAGGGCTTCGACAAGCTGTTCGAAGGGCAGGTCCTGATTAGCCTGGGCTTGCAAGGTGGCCTGACGTACCTGGGTCAGCAACTGGGTAAACGAGTGACGGCCATCGAATTGCGCGCGCAGCACCTGCGTATTGATGAAGAAACCGACCATGCCTTGGGTTTCCAGGCGCGGGCGGTTGGCGTTGGGCACGCCGACGCGGATATCGGCCTGGCCGCTGTAGCGCTGCAGCAGCGCCTGCCAACCGGCCAGCAGGACCATGAACAGGCTGGCCTGCTGCTGGAGGGCAAGGCCCTTGAGCGCTTCGCCAAGTCTGGCTGGCACCTTGAGGCTGAAGCGCGCGGCGCTGTGTTCGCGCTGGCTGGCGCGCGGGTGGTCAGTGCACAGGTCGAGCGCCGGCAGCTCACCACCAAGGTGTGCCTTCCAGTACTGCAACTGGCGCTCGGCTTCACCGTCAGCCAGCCATTGCCGCTGCCAGCTGCCGTAGTCGGCGTAACCCAGCGGCAGCGGCGCCAGGTTGGCCTCCAGGCCTTGGCAGCGAGCGGCATACAGCTTGGCGAACTCTTCGAGCAGGATGTTCAGCGACCAGCCGTCGGCAACGATGTGGTGCAGGGTCACCCACAGCTGATGCTCTTCGTCGCCCAGGCGCACCAGGGTTACCCGCAACAGCGGCCCCTGGGTGAGGTCGAACGGCTGGCGGGCCTCGGTTTCACGCTGCGCGGCAACCTGCTCGGGCCAGTGCCCTTCAAGGTCCAGGCGGTGCAGGCTGAGCGGCTGCTGCGGCAGGATACGCTGCAGCGCCTGGCCATTCTCTTCGCTGAACACGGTACGCAGCGATTCATGGCGCGCCACCAGTGCCTCGAAGGCCACGTGCAGAGCGTTGACATCCAGCTCGCCACGCAGGTGCAAGCCGGCAGGAATGTTGTAGGCCGCTGATTGCGGTTCCAGCTGCCACAGCAGCCACAAGCGGCTTTGCGCCAGCGACTGAGGTAACGCCTGGGCGCGCGCCAGCGTGGTGATGGCCGTTGTGGCTGCAGCGCCATCGGCGATGATCTGTGCCACAGCCTTGCTGTAGTCGGCCAGTACCGGCGCCTCGAACAGGGTACTCAGGCTCAGGTCGATACCCAACTCATCGGCCAGGCGCGCTGTGGCCTGGGTGGCGGCGATGGAGTTACCGCCCAGCAACAGGAAGTGGTCGTCCGCGGCCACCGCCTCTACCTTGAGGATGTCGCGCCACACAGCGGCGATGCGTGCTTGCAGCTCATCGCCAGCGGTTGCACGGGTACCGGCTTCGCTCACCTCAGGGAAACGGGCATAGCAGTCCAGGCTGCCATCGTCCATGCGCAGGCGGCAGGCAGAGCGCTGCAACTTGCCGCTGGAGGTCTTCGGCAGCGCGCCGGGGTCCAGCAGCAGGACCACGGCCGGGGCCTGTCGGCAGGCGTCGGCGATGACCTGGCGCAGGGTCTTGATCAGGTCTTGGGGCTTGAGTGCCTTTTGCACGTTGCGGCTGATCTCCACCGCGACACCGATGCCCTCCTCGCCTTGGTGCTCGACGGCGAACACCGCCACACGGCCTTTGCGCAGCACCTGAACTTCGCGCTCGAGGGTTTTTTCCAGGTCCTGTGGGTACAGGTTCTGTCCGCGCACGATCAGCATGTCTTTCAGGCGCCCGGTAACGAACACCTCGCCCTCACGCATGAAACCCAGGTCGCCGGTACGCAGCCAGGTCTGGCCGTCCATTTCGACGAATGTTCGAGCGCTGGCTTCGGGGTTGCGCCAGTAACCCAATGCGATGCTCGGGCCGCCGGCCCAGATCTCGCCAACCTGGTTGTCATCCAGCACTTGCAGGCGTTGTGGTTCGACGATGCGTACGGCATGCCCCGGCTGTGGGTAGCCACAGCTCATCAGCACGCTGCCTTTGCCTGGCTCGGCGCGGTTGCCAGCGAAGGCTTCGGCGTCCAGCTCCAGTGCAGCGATGCCCTGACCACGACGGCTGCCGCTGACGAACAGGGTGGCTTCGGCCAGGCCATAACTGGCAAAGAAGCTCTGTGGGTCGAAGCCGCAGGCCTGGAACTTGTCGGCAAAGGTGGCCAGGCTGTCCTGGCGGATCGGCTCGGAGCCAGAATAGGCCACGCGCCAGCGGCTCAGGTCGAGCCCGGCCAGCGAAGCCTCGCTGACCCGCTCGCTGCACAGGCGATAAGCGAAGTCGGGGCCACCGCTGATGGTGCCACCGTATTCGCTGATGGCCTGCAACCAGCGCAACGGCCGGGCCAGGAAGTACCCCGGCGACATCAGCACGCAAGGCACGCCACTGAAGATTGGCTGCAGCAGGCCGCCGATCAGGCCCATGTCATGGTACAGCGGTAGCCAGCTGACGATCACATCGTCGGGGTTGAGGTCGATGCCAAAGCCTTGGCGGATCAGTTGCTCGTTGGCCACCAGGTTGCCATGGCTGACCTGCACGCCCTTGGGCAGCGCGGTGGAACCGGAGGTGTACTGCAGGAAGGCGATGTCATCGCGTTGGAGCTCGGGCGCGTGCCAGCTCGAGGCCAGCAACGGGTCCAGGCCATCCACGGCAAGCAGCTCGGGCGCGTTATCTGCCGCCAGTGCCTCCAGGCCGTTCAGGTTGTCGTGCAGTGCCGCCACGGTCAGCAGCAGGCGCGGCTCGGCATCGGCGATGATCGACAGCAAACGCGCCTGGTGATGCTGCCGCGCGGACTCCGGCGGGTAAGCCGGCACCGCGATCACGCCCGCATACAGGCAGCCAAAAAACGCCGCCACGTAATCTGGCCCGCTAGGGAACAGCAACACGGCACGGTCACCGAAGCTGGCGCGCGCCTGCAAGGCAGCGGCGATGGTGCGTGCACGCTGGTCGAGGTCCCGGTAGCTGAGCACGGCCTGCTCGCCGGGGGTATCGGCGAGAAAGCGCAGGGCAATCCTGTCCGGGGTCTGCGCGGCGCGTTGCGCCAGGGCCTGGACCAGCGAGAGCGGGAGTTCGAAGGCGTCCGTCATGGGGTGTTCCTGCCAGTGTCTGTTAGGGCGTGCCGGCTACGCCGCGAACATGGGCGGGCAGCGAGCGGCGACCGGGGATGTACACAGGGGAACGGATGGACGGGGGCAGAAATTAGCGGGGGTGAGGGTTTTGCGCTGCGTCAAGGTTGGGGACATACCTTGAGGTATGCCCCCTTGGAACAGAAACACCCAATAATAATTTAGTTTCGCATTTGACAATCATTATCATTCTGAATAGCTTGTCGCACGTCGTAGGAAGCGACCCACCCTTGGGTGCCTCCTTTCCCCTCTGTGACAAGGTGATTTCCATGGCGGAACAACTATCCACAAGTAAGTGCGATTCACCATTACTGCAGGCCTTCGTCGACAACCGCAGCATCCTGGTCAAGATTGCTGCCCGCATCACTGGCTGCCGCTCCCGCGCCGAGGATGTGGTGCAAGACGCCTTCTTCCGGCTCGGCGCTGCCCCGCAGATCACTTCGTCGTTCAAGGCGCAGCTAAGCTACCTGTTCCAGATCGTGCGTAACCTTGCGATCGACCACTACCGCAAGCAGACGATGGAGCTGAAGTACTCCGGCAGCGAGGAGGAAGGCCTGAATGTGGTTATCCAGAACGCCTCGCCCGAAGCCACCCATATCAACCTTGCCGCGCTGGACGACATTGCCGAAGCCCTGAACGAGCTGCCGCAACGTACCCGCTATGCGTTCGAGATGTACCGCCTGCATGGGGTACCGCAAAAGGACATTGCCAAGGAACTGGGGGTGTCGCCGACCTTGGTCAACTTCATGATCCGCGATGCACTGGTGCATTGCCGCAAGACCGCCAACCGGCAGGTCTGAGTCATGCTTCGAAAACATGGGCGAGGCCGTCGGGCGGGAATCAAGGCCTGCGCGTGCTGACTGTGATGCGGTAGGGCTCGAAAATCCGCGCCAGTTCACCGCTGTCACGCAGGCCACGCAGCAGTGCAGCGAACGTCTGCTCGCCAATAGGCGCCCCCGGGCGCAGCAAGGCGTAGTGGTGATAGACCTGGTCAATGCGTTGCGAAGGCACCAACTGCGCCCTGCTCGCCGGGTTACGTGCCAGGAAATCGCTGAGGTAGGAACGCGTGACCAGGGCGATATCGGCGCGGCCGGCCTGCACCATCAGCAGGTTGCTGTCATGGGAATAGGTCAGGGTCGCGTTGTATGTCTTGCGCAGGTAGTCCGGGTCAGTGTTGAAGCTGGCGAACGCATAGTGGTAGCCGTTGAACAAGGCCAGGCGTTTGCCACGCAGGTCGTCGAAGTAACGCGGATCACTGCCGTTTGCCTTGCGGGCGACGAACACTTCGGCATCTTCCAGGCCCATGTCCACGGTCTGATGGGCAATCTGCTCCCAGCCCCATTGTGGGTTCTCGAAAATGGCCATGTCGGTGCGGCCCTGCTGGAAGTCACCGAAGCGCCGCTGGATAGACGTAGGTACCAGAACGAAGTGATAGTGCTGCTGCGCCCGGTTGAGTGCATCGACCAACTGCGGCAGCAAACCGGTATCGGCACCTTGCTCGGGGCGCACTGTGTAAGGCGGGAAATGGGCTGCGCCAATCTTCACTTCAACCGCCTCGCCAGCCCATACCGGTGCCGCCAACCAGAACACGGCCAGCAGCATCAGGGTGGACAAGGCCTTGAGGCCGGGCGCTGGAGTCAAGACGGACACTCATCACGGTTTATGCCTGTATGCGCCTAAGCTAGGCGTTTTCCAGGGGCGGCACAACTACTGGCGTCTGCTCTTTGTGCCAAAGCAGGCGGCAAAATGCCATAGGATGCCGTATGCCCGTACATTGGCTACGCTCTAGCAGGATCTGCATGGGAGCCTGGTATGGGCCATTGGTTGGTGATCGACCTGGAAGCCACCACCGACGATGGTGGGTGGCCGGTCACAGAGATGGAAATCATTGAAATCGGCGCAAGCCTGGTGACCCGCGAAGGCCGCGAGGTCGACCATTTCCAGCGTTTTGTAAAGCCACGGCGGCGGCCGCAGCTGACCCCGTTCTGCCGTGAGCTGACCCACATCAGCCAGGCCGACGTGGACAACGCCGCGCCGTTTCGCGAGGTGTGGGCAAGCTTCGAGCGCTGGCTGGGGCACCACCGCGGGCAGCTTCAGGCCTGGGTCAGCTGGGGCGACTACGACCGCCAGCAATTGCACCAGGAGTGGCAGCAGCATGGCCTCGACAGCCTGCTGCGCACATTGCCGCACATCAACCTCAAGCAACGCTTTGCCAAGGCCCGCCACCTGCAGCGCCCCACCGGCCTGAACGGCGCCCTGCAACTGGCCGGCATGCACTTTTGCGGGCAACAGCACAGAGCCCTGGAAGATGCGCGCAACACGGCGCGGCTATTACCGTTGACCCTGCCCGCCCACAGCCCCTGAAAGCAGATGACGAGGCCTGTGGCCTTGGGCATACTGGCCAGCCCTTTTTCAGCACCTCTTTTCAGGAGTCGCCCATGTTCCAGGTCAACGAGTACTTCAACGGCACCGTCAAGTCGATCGCATTCTCGGGCGAAGAAGGCCCGGCCACTGTCGGCGTCATGGCTCCGGGCGAATACGAATTCGGCACTGCCAAGCGTGAGATCATGCATGTGGTATCGGGCGCGCTGACCGTGAAACTGCCGGGTAGCGACAACTGGGAAACCTTCAACGCCGGTGACAAGTTCAACGTGCCGGCTGACAGCAAGTTCCAGCTGCAGGTGAAGGTGGATACCGCTTACCTGTGCGAATACCGCGACTAAGCGCCGGCCTGTTCCGGCCTCTTCGCGGGTAAACTGATCCTACAGGGTGCTGAGCCGAACTTCGAGTTTGTGCGGTCCTTGTAGGTGCGGGTTTACCCGCGAAGAATCCAGCACTAATCCTTCAGGAAATCAGCAACACGTTCAGCCGCCGCCTGCAAATGCTGCTCATGGCTGAACCCCGAAGCCTTCAACGGCTTCAGGTCATGGTCCCCCGCCACTAGCCAGCTCACCTCGATCGCCGGCGACAACGCATACCCCGCCACCGCCTCGCGGTTACCCAGCGCATCCCGCTCGCCCTGCACGATCAACGTCGGTGTTTTCAACTCGGCCAGGTGCTCTACCCGTGGCTTCTCGGGTTTACCCACCGCGTAGAACGGATAGCCCAGGCACACCAGCGCATCCGCGCCCAATTCGTCGGCCAGCAGGCTCGCCATGCGCCCGCCCATGGACTTGCCACCCACGGCCAGCTTGCCCGCGACCAAAGGTCGCACTTGCCGGTACACCTCGCGCCAGCATTCAAGCAACACCTTCTGCGGGTTCGGCGGCCGCTTGCCACCGGTAACCCTGCGCTCGGCCATGTACGGGAACTCGAAGCGCACTACCGCTACCCCAAGCGCCGCAAGCCTTTGCGCCATTTCGTCCATGAACCCGCTGTCCATCGGCGCACCCGCGCCATGGGCCAGAATCAGGCACCCCTTGTAGTCATCCTGACCTGCAACCCGCGGAGGATCGCAGCGCAAGCCTGGGACATTTGCGACCTTCGCCCATTGATCCCCGTCAATACCGGCACTTTGCCCATTAATCATGCTTGCCTCGCTGTAAAGCCTGCCAAATAACCGTGGATGGGAACCCATACATGAACACAACCAGCAGTACCGCCTATAACTACAAGGTGGTCCGCCAATTCGCCATCATGACGGTGGTGTGGGGAATCGTCGGGATGGGGCTCGGCGTCTTCATCGCCGCCCAGCTCGCCTGGCCGTCCCTCAACTTCGACCTCCCCTGGACCAGCTTCGGCCGCCTGCGCCCCCTGCATACCAATGCGGTGATCTTCGCGTTCGGCGGCTGCGCACTGTTCGCCACCTCCTATTATTCGGTGCAACGCACCTGCCAGACTACCCTGTTCGCACCGGGCCTGGCCGCGTTCACGTTCTGGGGCTGGCAACTGGTTATCCTGCTGGCGGCCATCAGCCTGCCGCTGGGCTACACCAGCTCCAAGGAATACGCCGAACTGGAATGGCCGATCGACATTCTGATCACCATCGTCTGGGTGGGCTACGCCATCGTGTTCTTTGGCACGCTGATGAAGCGCAACACCAAACACATCTACGTCGGCAACTGGTTCTTCGGCGCCTTCATCCTGACCGTGGCGCTGCTGCACATCGTCAACAACCTGGAGCTGCCGGTCAGCCTGACCAAATCCTATTCGGTCTACGCAGGCGCCACCGATGCCATGGTGCAGTGGTGGTACGGCCATAACGCGGTGGGCTTCTTCCTGACCGCAGGCTTCCTGGGGATGATGTACTACTACGTGCCCAAGCAGGCCGAACGGCCGGTGTATTCGTATCGCTTGTCGATCGTGCACTTCTGGGCGCTGATCACCCTGTACATCTGGGCCGGCCCGCACCACCTGCACTACACCGCCCTGCCCGATTGGGCGCAGTCGCTGGGCATGGTGATGTCGCTGATCCTGCTGGCGCCAAGCTGGGGCGGCATGATCAACGGCATGATGACCCTGTCGGGCGCCTGGCACAAACTGCGCAGCGACCCGATCCTGCGCTTCCTGGTGGTGTCGCTGGCGTTCTACGGCATGTCCACCTTCGAAGGGCCAATGATGGCCATCAAGACGGTCAACGCCCTGTCGCACTACACCGACTGGACCATCGGCCACGTCCACGCCGGCGCCCTCGGCTGGGTGGCGATGATCTCGATCGGCGCGCTGTACCACACCATTCCCAAAGTGTTCGGCAAAGAACGCATGTACAGCCTCGGCCTGATCAATGCGCACTTCTGGCTGGCCACCATTGGTACCGTACTGTACATCGCCTCGATGTGGGTCAACGGCATCGCCCAGGGCCTGATGTGGCGCGCGGTCAACAGCGACGGCACGCTCACCTACTCGTTCGTGGAAACCTTGGTGGCCAGCCACCCAGGCTTCGTCGTGCGCTTCGTCGGCGGCGCGATCTTCCTCAGCGGCATGTTCCTGATGGCCTGGAACACCTGGCGCACCGTGCGTTCGCCAGCGCTTGACGTCGCCCCTGCGAACGCCCAGTTGGCTTGAGGAGAAACGCCTGATGAAACATGAAGTCATCGAGAAAAACGTCGGCCTGATGGCCCTGCTGATGGTATTTGCCGTCAGCATCGGCGGCCTGACCCAGATCGTCCCACTGTTCTTCCAGGACGTCACCAACAAACCGGTCGAAGGCATGAAGCCCTATACCGCGCTGCAACTGGAAGGCCGCGATGTCTACATCCGCGAAGGTTGCGTGGGCTGCCACTCGCAGATGATCCGCCCGTTCCGTGCCGAAACCGAGCGGTACGGCCACTACTCGGTGGCCGGTGAAAGCGTGTGGGACCACCCGTTCCTGTGGGGCTCCAAGCGCACCGGGCCGGACCTGGCCCGGGTCGGTGGCCGCTACTCGGACGACTGGCACCGTGCGCACCTGTACAACCCGCGCAACGTGGTACCGGAGTCGAAGATGCCGTCCTACCCGTGGCTGGTTGCCCAGCAGGTCGACAACAGCCACACCGACGTCAAGATGAGCACTCTGCGCACCCTGGGCGTGCCGTACACCGACGACGACATTGCCGGCGCCCGTGAAGCGGTCAAAGGCAAGACCGAGATGGACGCACTGGTCGCCTACCTGCAGGTGCTCGGCACCGCGATCAAGAACAAGAGGTGAGTGCGATGGAAATGGACATCGGCATGATCCGCGGTATGGGCACCCTGGTGGTGATGATTGCCTTTATCGGCCTCACCCTGTGGGTCTTCAACCGCCGCCGCGACCGTGATTTCGCCGAAGCGCGCCTGCTGCCCTTCGTCGACGACCGCCTGCCCCCTGCCGGGCAGGAGCCTGCTGCAAAAAGGAGTAACGGGCAATGACCACCTTCTGGAGTACGTACATCAGCGTACTGACCATCGGTAGCCTGATTGGCCTGACCTGGCTACTGCTCGCCACGCGCAAGGGCCAGAGCAACAACACCACCGACGAGACCATGGGCCACAGCTTCGACGGCATCGAGGAGTACGACAACCCGCTGCCCAAGTGGTGGTTCTGGCTGTTCGTGGGCACCTTGGCGTTCTCGGTCGGCTACCTGATCCTCTACCCGGGCCTGGGCAACTGGAAAGGCATCCTGCCGGGCTATGAAAATGGCTGGACTGGCGCCAACGAATGGCAGAAGGAAATGGACAAGGCCGATGCCAGGTTCGGTCCGATCTTCGCCAAATACGCCGCCATGCCCGTAGAAGAAGTGGCGAAGGACCCGCAGGCGCTGAAAATGGGCAGCCGCCTGTTCGCCTCCAACTGCTCGGTGTGCCACGGTTCCGACGCCAAGGGCGCCTTCGGCTTCCCCAACCTCACCGACAATGACTGGCGCTGGGGCGGCGATCCGGAAACCATCAAGACCACCATCATGAGCGGTCGCCATGGCGTGATGCCGGCCTGGGCCGAAGTGATCGGTGACCAGGGCGTGGCCGACGTCGCTGCGTTCGTGGTCAGCAAACTCGATGGCCGCACACTGCCTGAGGGCGCGAAGGCCGATGTGGAGAACGGGCAGAAGATCTTCGCAGCCAACTGCGTGGCCTGCCACGGGCCGGAAGGCAAAGGTACGCCCGCCATGGGCGCACCGAACCTGACCCACCCGCAGGCGTTCATCTACGGCTCGAGCTTTGCCCAGCTGCAGCAGACCATTCGTTATGGTCGTCAGGGGCAAATGCCGGCGCAGGCCGAGATCCAGGGCAATGACAAGGTGCACCTGCTGGCGGCTTACGTGTATAGCCTGTCGCAGGATACTGCTGCTGAATCTGTGACTGCCCAGTGAGTTCGCCGGGAGAAATTCGGCGTTTGTGAGATCGAGCGCCGCCCGCGCGGCGCATCGCGACGCAAGGCTCCCACATTTGTTTCAGGCCAATTATTCCTGTGGCGTTTGCGCGCGAACGCCTTGGCGCATGACTCGATAGCGCGTCGTACAAACAAGGCGGTCGCGCGCCCCTGACACAGGAGGGACTGGCCCGA
>NZ_JBICMC010000106.1:0-15245 GCF_043106005.1 Pseudomonas sp. GLN_2
TGGTCTTCAGCTCGAACAGCTGCCCCAGGGTCTCATCATCGAATACGTTGTTGCCCACGATGTTGATGTGCTGGATGGCGGCGACGGTGCCTTCGTTGATCTTGATCTTCAGCGCCACACGGTTGCGCGGCTGCGGCACCACTTCGGCGTCGACCTCGGCCGAGTAGCGCCCCTGGGCCACGTACTGGCGCTGCAGCTCGTTACGCACACCTTCGAGGGTGGCACGCTGGAAGATCTCGCCTTCGGCCAGGCCCGATTGTTTCAGGCCCTTCATCAGGTCTTCGGTGCTGATCGCCTTGTTGCCTTCAATCTCGATGCTCGACACCGACGGGCGCTCGACCACGTTGATGATGAGCACATTGCCATCGCGGCTCAACTGGATGTCCTGGAAGAACCCGGTCTTGAACAAGGAACGAGTCGAGTCCACCAGGCGGCGGTCGTCGGCCTGGTCGCCAACGTTCAGCGGCAAGGCACCGAACACACTGCCAGCGGAAACCCGCTGCAGGCCGTTGACGCGAATATCGGAGATGGTGAAGGACTCGGCGTGAACTTCAGCGATCATCAGTGCGGACATGACCGCAGTTAGCAGCAGACGTTTCATGAAGTCCTTTTATTCCAACTGGCAATAAACAACCTGCCGTCACAAAACGGCAGGTTCGCAATTGAGCGAAGCTTTATAGTCGACCCAGATCGTTGATCAGGGCGAGCAACATCACCCCTATGACCAAACTGATACCGATCTGAACCCCCCAACCTTGCACCCGATCCGACAGCGGACGACCGCGCGCCCACTCGACCAGGTAAAACAGCAAATGCCCCCCGTCCAGTACTGGAATGGGCAGCAGGTTAAGAACCCCCAGGCTTATGCTCAGGTAGGCCAGGAAATTCAGGAAATCCCCCACGCCGGACTGGGCTGAAGCGCCCGCCACTTTAGCAATGGTTATCGGTCCACTCAAGTTTTTTACCGAGAGCTCCCCGAACAGCATTTTCTTCAGCGATTCAAGGGTCAGGACGCTCATGTTCCAGGTACGCGACAAGCTCTCACCCACCGCATCCAGCGGGCCGTAGCTGATTTCGCGGAGCATGTTGGCAGGCCATTCGCCACCTTTGACGCCAGCGCCAAGATAGCCACCGACGGCCTTACCCTCCCCCTTGCGGGCCAAGGTCACCGGCAGCTCCAGGGCAGCGCCATCGCGCTCCACTCGCACCACGACCTTGGCATCCGGGCGGGCGCGCACGCGGTCGACAACCTGCTGCCATTCAGTCACTGCCACATCGTCCAGAGCCAGCAGCTTGTCACCGGTTTTCAGGCCCGCAGCGGCAGCCGGCCCCTTCGGATCGATCTCGGCCAGCACAGGTGTGATCGCCGGTCGCCAAGGGCGCAGCCCCAGGGATTGAATCGGGTCCGGCTCGTCGGCGCCCTTGAGCCAATTGTCCAGCTTGACCTGCAGCTGACGCTCGGCGCTGGCGCCCTCATCGCGCACGCCAATCTGCAAGGTACCGCTCTCGCCCAGACGACGAACCAGCTGCAAATTGACCGCCGACCAACCGTTGGTCGGCTTGCCATCTACAGAAACGATTTCCTGACCTGCGGTCAGCCCTGCAGATGCTGCCAGGCTGCCACTGTCGACCGCGCCGATAACCGGGCGGATTTGCTGGGTACCCAGCATCGCCAGCACCCAGAAAAACAGGATAGCCAGCAGAAAATTGGCGATCGGGCCTGCCGCGACAATCGCAATACGCTGGCGTACCGACTTGCGGTTGAACGACTGCCCGGCCAGCGCCGGCGGCACATCGCCTTCACGCTCGTCGAGCATCTTGACGTAGCCACCCAGAGGAATGGCCGCAACAACGAACTCGGTGCCGTGGCGATCATGCCACCGCAGCAGCGGCGTGCCGAAACCCACCGAGAAACGCAGCACCTTGACGCCGCAGCGGCGCGCCACCCAGAAGTGACCGAATTCGTGGAAAGTGACCAACACACCCAACGCCACGAGGGTGCCGATAATCATGTAGAGCGCTGTCATGTCCATCTCCGAATGATGTTCAGCGGGCGAGCATGCCTGCCCAGCCCCCTCACGAACCTTGGCGGGGCTGCATCAGCGGCCGTGACGCCTCAGCCACTCACGGGAAAGCTCCCGGGCACGCTGATCGGCGGCAAATACCGCATCCAGCGACGGCAGCGGCACGACCGGTTCCTGGTCGAGTACCTGTTCGATCATACCCGCGATCTCCGGGAAGCGGATGCGCCGTTCAAGAAATGCCTCGACCGCAACCTCGTTGGCTGCATTGAGCACGGCAGGCGCGCTGTTGCCGGCCTCGGCAGCCTGCCGCGCAAGGCGCAGGCAAGGGAAGCGTTGTTCGTCGGGCGCCTGAAAATCCAGACGGGCGATGGCGAACAGGTCCAGAGGGGCAACCCCGGAATCGATCCGTTCCGGCCAGGCCAACGCGTTGGCGATCGGCGTACGCATGTCCGGGTTGCCCAACTGCGCGAGTACCGATCCGTCCACGTAGTCGACCAGCGAGTGGATTACGCTCTGCGGGTGCACCACCACCTCAACCTTGGACGGCACGGCATCGAACAACCAGCAGGCTTCGATCAACTCGAGGCCTTTGTTCATCATGCTGGCCGAATCCACGGAGATCTTGCGCCCCATGGACCAGTTAGGGTGCGCACAGGCTTGCTCCGGGGTCACGTCCAGCAGCGCCTCGACCGGCGTTTCGCGGAACGGCCCGCCGGACGCGGTAAGCAGGATCCGGCGCACACCGACGGCACTCAGACCACGGGCGTAGTCGCCTGGCATGCACTGGAAGATAGCGTTGTGTTCGCTGTCGATCGGCAGCAGCACGGCCCCTTTTTGCCGCACCGCCTCCATGAACAGTGCGCCCGACATCACCAGTGCTTCCTTGTTGGCCAGCAACACCTTCTTGCCGGCCTCGACCGCTGCCAGTGTGGGCCGCAGGCCGGCAGCACCGACAATGGCCGCCATCACTGCATCCACTTCAGCGGCCGACGCCACCTGACAAAGCCCGGCCTCACCTTCCAGCACCTCGGTGGTGCAGCCGGCCGCAGCCAGACCCGCACGCAACCTCACCGCCGCCTCAGTGCTCGGCACCACAGCGAATGCCGGGCGATGACGCACACATAAGGCCAACAGCTCGTCGATGCGCGAATAGCCCGTGAGGGCAAACGCTTGATAACGGTCAGGATGACGCGCAATCACATCCAGCGTGCTCAGGCCAATGGAGCCGGTGGCCCCGAGTACGGTAATACGCTGCGGGCGACTCACATCACACCCCATTCGGCAGCCCACAACAGGACGGCGAAGATCGGGATTGCCGCCGTCAGGCTGTCAATGCGATCGAGCACACCCCCATGCCCGGGCAACAGATTGCTGCTGTCCTTGATACCGGAGCGACGCTTGAACATGCTCTCGGTCAGGTCACCGACCACCGAGGACATCACCAGCAACGCAGCGCCCAACAGGCCCAGCAGGATTTGACCAAAGCCCCAGTCGCGGCTGATGCCGACACCCAGGGTAATCAACAGGCTGACCGCCAGGCCACCGTACACGCCTTCCCAGCTCTTGCCCGGGCTGACCTGCGGCGCCAGCTTGCGCTTGCCGAATGCCCGGCCAGAGAAGTACGCACCGATGTCGGCGGCCCACACCAGCACCATGACGGACAGGATCAGCCAGTTGCCCAGGGGCCAGTGCTTGAGCAGCACCAACCCTTGCCAGGCCGGCAGCAACACCAGCAGGCCGATCAGCAACCGACAGGCAGCACTGGCCCACAGGTCGCTGCTGCGCGGGTAGGTAAGCACCAGCCAGGTGGCCAGCCCCCACCAGATCACCGCAGCGCCCAGTACCCAGGGCGCCAGTTCCGGAAGGATGTACAGCAGCATCAGCGCCCCCGCGACCACCGCAGCATAGGCAATGCGCAGCGGCTGGGCCATCAGCCCGGCCAGGCGCGCCCACTCCCAGGCACCGAGGGTCACTACGAAGCCGATGAACAGGGCGAAATCCCCGCCATTGAGCAGGAAGAAACCACCCAGCGCGACCGGCAGCAGGATCAGCGCAGTAACGATGCGTTGTTTAAGCATTAAGCACGAGCTCCAGCCTCGACCTGCTCGCTGGTCTTACCGAAGCGGCGCTGGCGCGAAGCGAAATCGGCCAGGGCATTGCGCATGGCCTCGTGTTTGAAGTCCGGCCAGTAGAGGTCGGAGAAATACAACTCGGCATAGGCCAGCTGCCACAACAGGAAATTGCTGATGCGGTGCTCGCCACCGGTGCGAATACAAAGGTCCGGTAACGGCAGCTCGCCGGTTGCCAGGCACGTCTGCAGCAGGCCCGGGGTGATGTCTTCGGGGCGCAGGTGCCCGGCTTGCACTTCCCGCGCCAGCCGCTGGGCAGCCTGGGCGATGTCCCACTGACCACCGTAGTTGGCTGCTATCTGCAGAATGAAGCGGTTGTTGCCGGCGGTCACTGCTTCGGCTTCGCGCATGGCGGCCTGCAGCTCAGGATGGAAACGCGATCGGTCGCCGATGATGCGCAGGCTGATATTGTTCTCGTCAAGGCGCTTGGCCTCACGGCGCAGCGCCGAGAAGAACAGCTCCATCAGCGCACCGACCTCTTCGGCAGGGCGCTGCCAGTTCTCGCTGGAGAAGGCGAACAGGGTCAGCACCTCGACCCCGGACTTGGCACAGACTTCGATGACCGCGCGAACGGCGTCCACACCCGCCTTGTGCCCGGCCACGCCGGGCAGCAGGCGTTTTTTCGCCCAGCGATTGTTGCCATCCATGATGATCGCGACATGACGCGGCACCGAGGACGGCGCCGCTGGCTTGGTCTTTTCCATTAAAAAACCCCGGCCTTAGACGGCCATCAGGTCCTTTTCCTTGGCTTTGAAGGCAGCATCGACTTCGGCGACGAACTTGTCGGTCAGCTTCTGGATCTCGTCCGCGGCGCGACGCTCTTCGTCTTCGCTGATTTCCTTGTCCTTGGTCAGCTTTTTCAGGTCAGCCAGGGCGTCGCGGCGCACGTTGCGCACGGCTACCTTGGCATCCTCGGCAACACCGCTGGCCTGCTTGGTGTAGCCCTTGCGGGTTTCCTCGGTCAGGGCCGGCATCGGCACACGGATGGTGGTACCGGCGCTGGACGGGTTAAGGCCCAGATCGGAGGTGAGGATGGCCTTTTCGATGGCAGCGCTGAGGTTCTTGTCGTGAGCGACGATCTTCAGGGTGCGGGCATCTTCGACGGTGATCGCGGCGACCTGGTTCAGCGGCATTTCGCTGCCCCAGGCGGTAACCTTGACGCTGTCCAGGATGCTTGGGTGAGCGCGACCGGTGCGGATTGCAGCCAGGTTGCGGGACAGGGCTTCGATGGACTTGCCCATGCGCTCCTGCGCGTCTTTCTTGATGTCGTTGATCATGCTTGGCCTTCCTCGATCAGTGTGCCTTCAGCGCCACCCACCACGATGTTCAGCAGGGCGCCAGGCTTGTTCATGTTGAATACCCGCAATGGCATCTTGTGGTCACGGCACAGGCAAATTGCGGTCAGGTCCATCACACCCAGCTTGCGATCCAGAACCTCATCGTAGGTCAGGTGATCGAATTTCTCGGCATGCGGGTCCTTGAATGGATCGGCAGTGTACACGCCATCGACCTTGGTCGCCTTCAGCACCACGTCAGCATCGATTTCGATGGCGCGCAGGCAGGCCGCGGAGTCGGTGGTGAAGAACGGGTTGCCGGTACCGGCGGAGAAAATTACCACATCCCCGGAGTTGAGGTGACGAATAGCTTTGCGGCGATCGTAATGATCGGTGACACCCACCATGGAAATGGCCGACATGACCAGGGCCGGGATGTTCGAGCGCTCCAGCGCATCACGCATGGCCAGGCCGTTCATCACGGTAGCCAGCATCCCCATGTGGTCACCCGTGACGCGGTCCATGCCGGCTGCGCTGAGCGCGGCGCCGCGGAACAGGTTGCCACCACCGATCACCAGGCCGACCTGGACACCGATCCCTACCAGCTGGCCAACTTCAAGCGCCATGCGATCCAGCACTTTCGGGTCGATCCCGAAGTCTTCCGAGCCCATCAGGGCCTCGCCGCTAAGTTTGAGCAAAATGCGTTTATAGCGAGGTTGGCGACCACTCACCTGCTGAGCCATTGCGAGTCTCTCCTGCGGCGTACTTTTAGAAAATTCGTGCGGGCTGTTTGCAGCCTGCTAACTGTAGCGTGGCACCGCTTCGGTGCCAGCGAAGAGGGAGTCGTATAAACCCCTCCCCGTTTTGACAAAGAGGCTGCGCGCGTGAGCGGGCAGCCTCTTTGGGGCGACAGACGGGGCTGTCTTACTGCTTGGCAGCAGCGACCTGAGCGGCAACTTCAGCAGCGAAGTCGTCGACTGGCTTCTCGATGCCTTCGCCTACTTTGAAGTAGGTGAAGGAAACGATTTCAGCACCGGCTTTCTTGGCCAGCTCGCCAACCTTGACTTCCGGGTTCATAACGAAGGCTTGCTCTTTCAGCGAGGCTTCGGCTTTGAACTTGGTGATACGACCGTTGATCATGTTCTCAACGATGTTTTCCGGCTTGCCGGCGATCTTGTCGGCGTTCAGCTGCAGGAAGACATTCTTCTCGCGCTCGATGGCCTCGGCGGAGATTTCCGACGAATCCAGGAACTCAGGGTTCGAAGCTGCAACGTGCATGGCGATGTTCTTCGCCAGCTCCACGTCACCGCCTTTCAGAACGACGACAGCGCCGATCTTGTTGCCGTGCAGGTAGGCACCGACAACGTCACCCTCAACGCGCACCAGGCGACGGATGTTGACGTTCTCGCCGCACTTGGCAACCAGGGCTTCACGAGCAGCTTCACGCGAGGCGATCAGCGGAGCGGCGTCGGTCAGCTTCTGGGCGAAGGCTTCTTCGAGGCTTTCGGCCACGAAGTTCTTGAAGTCGTCTTGCAGGGCCAGGAAGTCGGTCTGCGAGTTCACTTCCAGCAGGACGGCGGATGTACCGTCGGTCTTGACGGCGATAGCGCCTTCAGCAGCGACGTTGCCAGCCTTTTTGGCGGCCTTGATGGCGCCCGAGGCACGCATGTCGTCAATGGCTTTTTCGATGTCGCCGCCGGCCTTTTCCAGGGCCTTTTTGCAATCCATCATGCCTTCGCCGGTACGCTCGCGCAGTTCTTTTACCAGCGCTGCAGTAATTGCTGCCATTTCAAAATCCTCTTGGAAAGTTTTTCAACCATTCCACCCGTCAATCACGGGCGTTCAATTCTGCAAATCCGCTGTTTTCATTTCAGCAGGCCCATGATGCGGGGCCGATGCTGACAGCAGGATTTCAAGGTGGCAAAAAGGGGGCAAAGCCCCCTTTTTGCGTGCCAAGTAGACGCTAGCGCCTATTACTCAGCAGCAGGTGCAGCCGCTTCTTCAGCGTAAACTTCGGTGCCGCCGGCAACGTTGTTGCGGCCGCGGATGACTGCGTCAGCCATCGAAGTCATGTACAGCTCGATAGCGCGAATGGCGTCATCGTTACCTGGGATGATGTAGTCAACACCTTCCGGGCTGCTGTTGGTATCGACAACGCCGATAACCGGGATACCCAGCTTGTTGGCTTCGGTGATCGCGATGCGCTCGTGATCAACGTCGATAACGAACAGAGCGTCTGGCAGACCGCCCATGTCCTTGATGCCGCCCAGGCTGCGATCCAGTTTTTCCAGGTCGCGGGAGCGCATCAGGGCTTCTTTCTTGGTCAGCTTGGCGAAAGTGCCGTCTTCGGCCTGGGTTTCCAGGTCGCGCAGACGCTTGATCGAAGCGCGGATGGTCTTGTAGTTGGTCAGCATGCCGCCCAACCAACGGTGGTCAACGTACGGCGAACCGCAACGAGCTGCTTGCTCGGCGACGATCTTGCCGGCGGAACGCTTGGTGCCGACGAACAGGATCTTATTCTTGCCCTGTGCCAGGCGCTCTACGAACGACAGAGCGTCGTTGAACATTGGCAGGGTTTTTTCCAGGTTGACGATGTGGATCTTGTTACGCGCGCCGAAAATGTACTTGCCCATTTTCGGGTTCCAGTAACGGGTCTGGTGGCCGAAGTGCACACCGGCCTTCAGCATATCGCGCATGTTGACTTGGGACATGATAGTTCCTTGATAAGTCGGGTTGGGCCTCCACGTATCCCAATGACCAACCCGCGAATTCTGCAACTCGGGGCACCCAGGTCATCGTGTCGACACGTGTGTGGGTTAAGTGCTGACGGGGTCGTCCCCGAAAGCGGCGCATTTTATACCACAGACCGCGAGCGAACGGAACCCGGATACTGTTGCGTCTGTCAGCACTTTTTGCAGCACCCCGGCTTTCGCGCCAGAATGCCAGCTATAGACAACAGCATGGCCGCCTTTATCCCGACCGATCGGCGCCCTGCTCTGCTAGAATCCGGCCTTTCCCGTTTGTTCGCGCCGTGCACGGCGCCGTAGAGAGCCTGTAATGACCGTCACCATCAAGACCGCAGAAGACATCGAGAAGATGCGCATCGCTGGCCGCCTGGCCGCCGAAGTGCTGGAAATGATCGAAGAACACGTCAAGCCCGGCGTCACCACCGAAGAGCTCGACCGCCTGTGCCACGATTATATCGTCAACGTTCAGCAGGCCATCCCGGCACCGCTCAACTACAAGGGCTACCCGAAGTCGATCTGCACCTCGATCAACCATGTGGTCTGCCACGGCATCCCCAACGACAAGCCGCTCAAGGACGGTGACACGCTCAATATCGACGTCACCGTGATCAAGGACGGCTACCACGGCGACACCAGCCGCATGTTCCACGTCGGTAACGTGCCGGTCTGGGCCGAGCGCCTGTCCAAGGTCACCCAGGAATGCATGTACAAAGCCATCGAGCTGGTCAAGCCGGGCTGCCGCCTGGGCGACATCGGTGAAGTGATCCAGAAACACGCGGAAAAGAACGGTTTCTCGGTGGTGCGCGAGTTCTGCGGTCATGGCATCGGCAAGGTGTTCCACGAAGAGCCGCAGATCCTCCACTACGGCCGCGCGGGCACGGGCATGGAGCTGAAAGAAGGCATGACCTTCACCATCGAGCCGATGATCAACCAAGGCAAGGCCGACACCAAGGTGCTGGGCGACGGCTGGACCGCCATCACCAAAGACCGCAAGCTCTCGGCCCAGTGGGAACACACTTTGGTGGTGACTGCGACTGGCTACGAGATCTTCACCCTGCGCAAGGACGACACCATCCCGCGCACTTCGGCCTGACCGCACTCCGACAGGCCACCCCACGACAGGAACGTGACGCGATGCCCCAGGTGGACCCCGAGCTGTTCGACCGTGGCCAGTTCCAGGCGGAACTGGCCCTCAAGGCGAGCCCCATCGCCGCCTTCAAGAAAGCCATCCGCCTGGCCGGCGAGGTGCTCGACAAACGTTTTAGCGCCGGTAGCGACATCCGCCCGCTGATCGAGGCCCGCGCCTGGCTCGTCGACAATATCCTGCAACAGGCGTGGAACCAGTTCGACTGGGGCGACCAGAGCGGCATTGCCCTGGTCGCGGTGGGCGGCTACGGGCGCGGTGAACTGCACCCGCACTCGGACATCGACCTGCTGATTCTGCTGGGTGCTGCCGAGCATGAGCAGTATCGCGACGCCATCGAGCGCTTTCTGACCTTGCTGTGGGACATTGGCCTGGAAGTCGGCCAGAGCGTGCGCACCGTCGACGAGTGCGCCGAACAGGCCCGCGCCGACCTGACGGTAATCACCAACCTGATGGAAAGCCGCACCATCGCCGGCCCCGAGGCCTTGCGCCAGCGCATGCTGGAAGTCACCAGCACCGCGCATATGTGGCCGAGCAAGGAGTTCTTCCTGGCCAAGCGCGCCGAACTCAAGGCCCGCCACCACAAGTACAACGACACCGAGTACAACCTCGAACCCAACGTCAAGGGTTCGCCAGGTGGCCTGCGTGACATCCAGACGGTCCTGTGGGTGGCCCGCCGCCAGTACGGGACGCTCAACCTGCATGCACTGGCCGGCGAAGGCTTCTTGCTGGAAAGCGAGAATGAACTGCTGGCTTCGTCCCAGGACTTCCTCTGGAAAGTCCGTTATGCCCTGCACATGCTGGCCGGACGCGCCGAAGACCGCCTGCTGTTCGACCACCAGCGCAGCATCGCCACGCTGCTGGGCTACAGCGATGAAAACCCCAAGCGGGCGATCGAACAGTTCATGCAGCAGTACTACCGGGTGGTGATGAGCATCAGCCAGCTGTGCGACCTGATCATCCAGCACTTCGAAGAGGTTATCCTCGCCGATGAGGAAAGTGGCAGCACCCAGCCACTGAACACGCGGTTCCGCCTGCATGACGGCTACATCGAGGCCGCCCATCCGAACGTGTTCAAGCGCACGCCGTTCGCCATGCTGGAAATCTTCGTGCTGATGGCCCAACACCCCGAGATCAAGGGTGTGCGTGCCGATACCGTGCGCCTGCTGCGCGAACACCGCCACCTGATCGACGACACGTTCCGCACCGATATCCGCAATACCAGCCTGTTCATCGAGCTGTTCAAGTGCGAAATCGGCATCCACCGCAACCTGCGCCGGATGAACCGCTACGGCATTCTCGGCCGTTACCTGCCAGAATTCGGCCTGATCGTCGGGCAGATGCAGCATGACCTGTTCCACATCTATACGGTCGACGCGCATACCCTCAACCTCATCAAGCACCTGCGCAAGCTGCAATACACGCCGGTGTCCGAGAAATTCCCGCTGGCCAGCAAGCTCATGGGGCGCCTGCCCAAACCCGAGCTGATCTACCTGGCCGGCCTGTACCACGACATTGGCAAGGGTCGCCAGGGCGACCACTCGGAAATCGGTGCAGTGGACGCGCAGAAGTTCTGCGAACGGCACCAGTTGCCGGCCTGGGACAGCCGCCTGATCGTCTGGCTGGTGCAGAACCACCTGGTGATGTCGACCACCGCTCAGCGCAAGGACTTGTCCGACCCGCAGGTGATCAACGACTTTGCCCTGCACATGGGCGACGAGACGCGCCTTGACTACCTGTACGTACTGACCGTGGCGGACATCAACGCCACCAACCCGAGCCTTTGGAACTCGTGGCGGGCCAGCCTGCTGCGCCAGCTGTACACCGAGACCAAGCGTGCCCTGCGCCGCGGCCTGGAAAACCCGCTGGACCGCGAAGAGCAGATTCGCCAGACCCAGTCCTCAGCGCTGGACATCCTGGTGCGCGAGGGCACCGACCCGGACGACGTCGAGCAGCTATGGGCGCAACTGGGCGATGACTATTTCCTCAAGCACACAGCCGCCGACGTGGCCTGGCACACGGATGCGATCCTGCAGCAACCGGCCGATGGCGGGCCGCTGGTGCTGATCAAGGAAACCACCCAGCGCGAGTTCGAAGGCGGCACGCAGATCTTCATCTATGCCCCCGACCAGCACGATTTCTTCGCCGTGACGGTGGCGGCCATGTCGCAGTTGAACCTGAACATCCACGACGCACGAATCATCACGTCGAGCAGCCAGTTCACCCTCGACACCTATATTGTGCTGGACAACGACGGCGGCTCGATCGGCGACAACCCGCAGCGGGTCAAGCAGATTCGCGACGGCCTGACAGAAGCGCTGCGCAACCCCGAGGACTACCCGACCATCATCCAGCGCCGGGTGCCGCGGCAGCTCAAGCACTTCGACTTCCCGCCGCAAGTGACCATCCTCAACGATGCCCAGCGCCCGGTGACCATCCTCGAAATCACCGCGCCAGACCGCCCAGGCCTGCTGGCCCGGCTGGGGCGGATCTTCCTGGAGTTCGACCTGTCACTGCAAAACGCCAAGATCGCCACACTCGGCGAGCGGGTAGAAGACGTGTTCTTCATTACCGATGCCGACAACCAGCCGCTGTCAGACCCGCAGCTGTGCAGCCGTCTGCAGGAAGCCATTGTGCAGCAACTGCAGGCCGGCCAAGGTAGCGACCCCCACCAGACCCGCGTGACCTTTTAACGATTAGACGATTGACGAGACCTTGCGCCGATGAACCATGCCTTGACCCAGCTTCAGCCCTATCCGTTCGAAAAGCTTCGCGCCCTGCTGGCCAGCGTGAAGCCTGCGGCGGACAAACGCGCCATCGCCCTGTCGATCGGTGAGCCGAAGCACGAATCGCCGGCGTTCGTCGCCCAGGCCATGGCCGACAACCTCGACAAGCTGGCGGTTTACCCCAGCACCCTCGGTTTGCCAGCCTTGCGCCAGGCCATCGGCCAGTGGTGCGAACGTCGCTTTGGCGTGCCCGCCGGCTGGCTGGACGCAGACCGCCACATCCTCCCGGTCAACGGCACCCGCGAAGCGCTGTTCGCCTTCACCCAGGCCGTGGTCAACCGCGCCGATGACGGCCTGGTCATCAGCCCCAACCCGTTCTACCAGATCTACGAAGGCGCAGCGTTGCTGGCCGGTGCCACCCCGCACTACCTGCCGTGCCTGGAAAACAACGGTTTCAACCCGGACTTCGACGCCGTACCGGCCGAAGTGTGGAAGCGTTGCCAGATCCTGTTCCTGTGCTCGCCGGGCAACCCTACCGGTGCGCTGGTGCCAATGACCACCCTGAAGAAGCTGATTGCCCTGGCTGACGAACACGACTTCGTGATCGCCGCCGACGAGTGCTACAGCGAGCTGTACTTCGACGAGGACGCGCCACCGCCTGGTCTGCTGTCGGCATGCGCCGAGCTTGGCCGTAGCGATTTTGCGCGCTGCGTGGTGTTCCACAGCCTGTCCAAGCGTTCCAACCTGCCTGGGCTGCGCTCGGGCTTCGTCGCGGGCGATGCCCAGATCATCAAGCCGTTTCTGCTGTACCGCACCTACCACGGCTGCGCGATGCCGGTGCAAACCCAGCTGGCCAGCATCGCTGCCTGGCAGGACGAGGCGCATGTGCGCGCGAACCGCGACCAATACCGAGCCAAGTACGATGCCGTGCTGGATATTCTGCAGCCGGTACTGGACGTGGAACGCCCGGACGGCAGTTTCTACCTGTGGGCCAAGGTACCGGGCGACGATGCCGAGTTCACCCGCGACCTGTTCGAAGCCCAGCATGTGACCGTGGTACCGGGGTCGTACCTGTCACGTGAGGTGGATGGGGTGAACCCGGGTGCCGGGCGCGTGCGCATGGCACTGGTTGCACCGCTGGCCGAATGCATCGAGGCGGCCGAGCGGATTCGCTCCTTCCTGCAAAACCGCTGATCAACCCCTTCGCGGGCACGCCCGCTCCCACAGGTACTGCGCTGATTTCAAGCGCAGCGCAGTACCTGTGGGAGCGGGCGTGCCCGCGAAGGGCCTTGATAGGGTCTACTTGACCTGCCCCAGGTTCGCCTCACTCATATCCAGCTCACCCAGTACTTGCCGCACCACCTCATCCCCCACCAGGTGCTGACGATGCAGGTTGTACAGCTCCAACCGCTGCGCCCTCAGGGCACGCAAGCGTAAACGCCGCTCCAGCAAGTCCATCTGTGCGGCCAGGGCCTTGGCTTCGGCACTGTCGTCGTAGCTTTCCAGCTCATCCCGGTATTCAGCCATCAAGCGCGCCTTCAACTCGGTCGCCAACGTTGCCTGCGCAGCATCCTGCGGTGCGTTGCTGTCGATCACCTCTTCTGCCTCCAAGGCATGAATCGCCGCCTCGGCCGTGCGCCGCCAGGCTTCCTGCACTTCCTGGTGCAAGCGCTCGTCCGGGCTCTTGGTCACCCCGCGCAGTAATATCGGCAGCGCGATGCAGGCGCTGATCAACGACAGCAGGATTACCCCCGCAGCAATGAAGATAAGCAGATCACGCTCCGGGAAAGCGGTGCCAGCCCCTATCAGCAACGGGATCGACATGACACCCGCCAGGGTGACAGCGCCGCGCACACCCCCCAAGGTCAGCAACCAGCAGGAACGCGCCGTAGGCATCAGCACCAGTGCCGGCTTGCCGCGCCAGCGACGGACCACACCGATCGAGCGCCAGATACTCTGGACCCAGATGAACCGCAACACAATCAGTGCGGCAAAGATCGCCACCACGTCCAGGCAGCGGTAGGCCAATGTCGGCCAGAGGGTCGCTTCGTGGCTGACCACAGCCTTGATGATGTCTGGCAACTGCAAGCCCAACAACAGGAAGATCAGGCCATTGAAGGCAAACTCCAGCAACGACCAGACACTGCGGTTGAGCAGGCGGGTACTGGTCTGACGCGGGAGCAGGTCGAGCCAGCTCTGCATCATGCCGGCCGCCACTGCCGAGAGAATACCCGACACGCCCAGGCGCTCGGCCAGCACGTAGGCTGCGAACGGCAGCAGCAACATGAACACCACATGGGTAGCCGGATCGTCCCAGCCCCGGGTGATCATCCACATGCGCAGGCGACCGATCAACCAGCTCAGTACCACGCCCACCGCAAGGCCGCCCAGTGCGACCAACACGAAGCTGAAGCTGGCGTCAGCCAACGAAAACACCCCGGTGATCGCCGCCGCCAGGGCGAACTTGAAGGTTACCAGGCCCGACGCGTCGTTCATCAGCGCCTCGCCCTGCAGCATGTGCATCAGGGGAGTGGGCAGGCGGTCCTGGGCAATGGCCGAAACGGCCACGGCGTCGGTCGGCGAAAGCACTGCCGCCAGGGCGAAGGCCACCGGCAACGGGATGCTCGGCAGCAACCAGTGGATGAAGTAACCGGCCCCGACCACGGTGAACAACACCAGCCCCACGGCCAGCGCCACTACCGGGCCACGAATGCGCCATAACTCACGCTTGGGGATGCGCCAGCCGTCGGCGAACAGCAGCGGAGGCAGGAACAGGAACAGGAACAATTCGGGGTCAAGGGCTACATGCAGGCCCAGCGTCGGCCACGCCAGCAAGGCACCGGCGGCAATCTGTACCAGCGGCAATGGCAGCGGGATCACACGGCCGACCAGCTTCGACAGGCTGACCAGGGTCAGCAGGATGAGGACGGTGTAGGCGGACTGCATCCGGTAAGGCTTCCTTTGAGAACCAGAAACGATAGCAAGGCGAAACATCGCCATTGGAACAATATGTTAGCGGCGACCGGCGAGCTGGGGCCGCTGCACGATAGTCGCAGGTGGAGGTTGAATATGTAACATGATGATACTTAGGTTTGATGGTAGGGCCTGCCTTGAGTCTTGTAGCGCCTGCGAGATTGAGCGCCGCCTGGTTCCCGGCTGAAGAGATTCAGCGCCTGCGAGATCGAGCGCCGCCCGCGCGGC
>NZ_JBICMC010000107.1:0-667 GCF_043106005.1 Pseudomonas sp. GLN_2
TGGTGGGTAGTTTGACTGGGGCGGTCTCCTCCCAAAGAGTAACGGAGGAGTACGAAGGTGCGCTCAGACCGGTCGGAAATCGGTCGTAGAGTATAAAGGCAAAAGCGCGCTTGACTGCGAGACAAACACGTCGAGCAGGTACGAAAGTAGGTCTTAGTGATCCGGTGGTTCTGTATGGAAGGGCCATCGCTCAACGGATAAAAGGTACTCCGGGGATAACAGGCTGATACCGCCCAAGAGTTCATATCGACGGCGGTGTTTGGCACCTCGATGTCGGCTCATCACATCCTGGGGCTGAAGCCGGTCCCAAGGGTATGGCTGTTCGCCATTTAAAGTGGTACGCGAGCTGGGTTTAGAACGTCGTGAGACAGTTCGGTCCCTATCTGCCGTGGACGTTTGAGATTTGAGAGGGGCTGCTCCTAGTACGAGAGGACCGGAGTGGACGAACCTCTGGTGTTCCGGTTGTCACGCCAGTGGCATTGCCGGGTAGCTATGTTCGGAAGAGATAACCGCTGAAAGCATCTAAGCGGGAAACTTGCCTCAAGATGAGATCTCACTGGGATCTTGAATCCCCTAAAGGGCCGTCGAAGACTACGACGTTGATAGGTTGGGTGTGTAAGCGCTGTGAGGCGTTGAGCTAACCAATACTAATTGCCCGTGAGGCTTG
>NZ_JBICMC010000108.1:0-63899 GCF_043106005.1 Pseudomonas sp. GLN_2
TGTTTGGCCAGGTCTACGCAGATGGTTTTGCAAAGCTCCACATCAGTGGAAGACAGGGAATCGTGTTTCGAACTATGCTTTTTCATGGTCTCGCCCTCGCTGCCGTTGGCTTCTTCGAACACCACCGTGGCACTGTGATGCCTCGGCGGGGGCGAGTCCATCGATTACACCTATCGAGGGTGGACATACATTGGTGATTGGGCACAGGCCGTCGTGTAGGAGCGGGTTCACCCGCGAAAGGGCTGGGCCTGCTGGCCAATTTCCACCCGCCGTTCAGCGTTGCCGCCGCTACCGTATTCGCGGGTAAACCCGCCCCTACACCTGATCAGGGTTGGACACACACCTTGGTGATCGGGCGCAGGCCGTCGTAGGTGCGGGTTTCCTCGCGAACACGGGCGAAGGCCGTGCTATCCACCGCGTTGTCTGTTTCGCCAACAAGCTCGCACGTTCCAGGATATGGCGGTCATTCGGCCGCCAACCGCCCCTTGTTCTGCCGGTCGGCCTTGTACTGCATGGCCACTGCCGGTGCCGGCTTGGCGGCACCGGTTTCCAGCCATTGACGCATGCGGCTGGCATCGGCGAAGTGGGTGTACTTGCCGAAGGCATCGAGAATGACCATGGCCACCGGACGGTTATCCATGCGAGTCAGCAATACCAGGCAGTGCCCGGCCTCGTTGGTGAAGCCGGTCTTGGTCAGCTTGATATCCCAGTTGCTTTTGTTCACCAGGTGGTCGGTGTTACGGAAGCCCAGGGTGTAGTTGGGCTTGCGGAAGGCGACGGTCTTTTCGCGGGTGGTCGACAGCTCGCTCAGCATGGGGTACTTGCGCGAGGCCATCAGCAGCTTGGCCAGGTCGCGGGCAGTGGATACGTTCTGCGTCGACAGGCCAGTCGGCTCAACATAGCGGGTGTGGGCCATTCCCAGGCTGCGGGCTTTGGCATTCATTGCCTTGATGAACGCCGGATAGCCGCCGGGGTAGGCGTTGGCCAGGCTATTGGCCGCACGGTTTTCCGACGACATCAGGGTAATCAGCAGGGTTTCGCGGCGGTCCAGCTGGCTGCCCAGGCGCACGCGCGAGTACACACCTTTCATCTCCGGGTTGTTGGCAATGGTCATGGTGAGCATTTCATCCATGGGCAACTTGGCATCCAGCACCACCATCGCCGTCATCAGTTTGGTCACCGAAGCGATCGGCACCACGCGGTCGGCATGGCTTGAATACAGCTCCTGGTTGCTGTTCAGGTCGATCAGCAGAGCGCTGCCTGAAGCCAGATGCAGTTTGGAGGGGTCACGTTGAACCTGGGCCGGGGGTTGTGCAGCAGCAGTCGACGGAAGGGTCGCGGTACCTGTGAGCAACAGCAGCAGGCTGAGGATGGACAGGGATGTTTTCACGTTGAGGCTCACTAAAAGTTGGTATGTCGTTGGCTGTGCAAGGGTTTTCCCCCTAAAAAACCGATGCATTTTGGAGTATGGCTGAATTGCTGTCGAATGCCTTATGCCTAAAGGGCGCAAAGTGAACGATATTTAATCCTGTACCCATTACGTTCTTTTCCAGCTTCGCCAGTTCCGTCCAATCGTTGGCAGAATTCAACCACTTGGCGTAGGTCGAGAGAAGCACCTGCACCGAGCGCCCAAGCTGCCAAGCAATGAACGCTGGATTCGTGGTGACGAGCCTGAAGGTTGGAAGATGAATGGCGACTCCGTCGAGACGCGGCGCTTCTGCTTCGAGCGGTATTGCGCGATCTCTCTGGCCCTTGCCAGTGCGCCAAAAGCCCGGCTGTTCAACATTACGGTGCGGGTGTATTTCGTCTTGGTCCGCTCGACTGCCTGCTTTTCAACCACGATCCGGCAGATGTGAGCCGTCTTTTTCTCGACGTCGACCCCATCCCCGGTGAGTTGGCAGAGGACTTGTTTGCGCTCAAGCAATGAGTGGCTGCATTCGACCTACATCTGCCTTTAAAAAAGGACAGCTAACGGCCAGAAGAGGACCGTCGAAGACATTACCTGATGGGCTGATTTGTGGAACGAGGCGGTCATCCATGTTCCGCTGCTAGCATTGATCTGAACTGAGAAATGAGCGCTGAAGATAATCCGGCACCTTCGAACACTGCGCAGGTGAAGCTAACGGGTGCAGGGCCTGGAGCAGTTATGATGCGGTCTGCAACCACAGCTACTGCACTGCTTCGATAGCGCGTGTGCCCGTCATAACCTACGGCATGTTTTTGCAGAAAGTCAGCGCTGTTCGAGGTATGAGGAACCGTGTCGAGTAGCCCGGCTCTCGCAAGTGCCAGCGTTCCACCACAGATGCCAGCAATTGTCGCTCCACTTGAACGACTAGCATGAAGAAAGTCTCGAATATCCGGAGCTTCTGTACGCTCCCAGACCATTCCTCCAATCACGACAACAACGTCCGGTTTCCAGTCCAGGCATTGTTGCAAGCCACTATCGACAGTTACAGCCAATCCGCCCTGCGAGTGGAGCGGCCCTGTAGTAGGTGCGAAAAACCTGACATCGATCCCATAAAATGGAGACGCAGTTCCAGCAATGAATGCGTATTCCCAGTCAGCAAAACCCGGTGTCAGTATCAAACCCACGCGTGCCATCAGCCAGATTCCTCCATGAATGCCGATAGCGTACGGCGGCTTCAAACAGACATCAAGGTTCAGCTAGCGGTGCTCATAGAAGGGAAGATGATGTTCCCGGTCGCGATATTGGATTCAATATCGAAATTAAGAATACTGTACTGCTGGCACCAGGACCTTAGAGCAATTTGAAATTTGTCAAGTGTCGGCAAGCTTGATTGACTACGATGATGAGGGCGAAAGCGAAGCTGACGCATCTTAGATAACACGCCATTGACTCCAGACCGCCGGGGGCATTTAGTGAGCCCCTCAGACTTTGTCTTCAGTAAGTGACCGCTTTTGGCCGATAACTGTTCTCCACGAAGGACAACAATGGGTCGGTTAGCGCCTCTGGATTGGGTTGACCATCCTTGTCCTACCTCACATGGAGGACAAGCCATGAACGCCATTACGACCAGCAGCCATCAGCCTTGGAACAAAGGAAAATTGGTCGGGCAGAAAGCTCCGCTCCGACTGAAAGATATCTGGGCCATTCGGGTAAGGCTCCAAATCGCGGAGGAAACTCGTGATTTAGCCCTTTTCGATCTGGCCATCGATAGCAAGCTACGAGCCTGCGATCTGACCAAGCTTCGCGTACGCGACGTTGCTCATGGGGAGCACGTGTCATCGCGGGCGATAGTGATGCAGCAGAAAACCCAACGTCCCGTACAGTTTGAAATTACAGAGCAAACGCGGCTGGCCCTACAGGCCTGGATGCATCAAGCCCAACTCCACAGCGAGGATTGTCTTTTCCCAAGCCGGCTACACGCCTCAGTGCATCTCTCCACCCGGCAGTACGCCCGAATCGTCAAAGCGTGGATAAAGTCTATTGGGCTAGATCCTGCTATGTACAAAGCTTGAAAGCACGGTGCGATACCTGGGCATTGAAGTCGATGACGCATTGGAGATGGCAGAGCAGACGGAGGTCTGACAGCGTCCAGCAACGGTCGAGGTATGACCGTCGCGATTCGACCCAAAGCTGTCCTTCGCAGAGGAACTCGCTTTCAGCATCGTGCATGCTGGAACAGGTTAGCCACATCAAACGGACTCGCTAGCTGAGGCCGCAATCGGCTAACTCGTGGCGAGCGAGTTCTATTGCCCAAACCTGACGCCCCTGAGCTTTCCAGGCGGATTGAAATGCACAGAGTTGTGCGTCGTTTAGGATCAGCGCGGGAACAGCAGCGTCACTGCAAAGCGAAAGCCCCAGCCTTCGGGGCCATTATCCGGTGAGTCGAGCCAATAACGCGGGCCCGCCTGGACGGTAATAGGGTGCCCACCCACTTTCAATAGTTGGGTCACCATCAGGTTGATCGGAATTGACCATTGTTTGGATTGCCAGTCGTAGGTCGACTCACTGTTGATGCCAAATGTGGTCAAGGTGCTGTTCGTGTAGGAAAGAAACGGCTGCATGAACGTCTGGTTGACCTTCTCCTTGCCATCTGCGGGGCTGCCTTCCAGCCCCCAGATATGATTAGCCAATATCCCGTGCGTCCACCCGTTGGACTGCTTCAAGGCCACCGCAGTTGGTCCGAGCCCCCATTGCTCACTGCTCAGCACGTCGTTGCTGCCTGTCGGTATCAGCAGCGCCGGCCCTGCGCCAAGGATCCAGCCGCTGGCAGTAGGTTGCTTAGGTGAGAAGAAAAAGCTCTGGGTCACATCGCCCACACCTGAGGTGTCCGCCGGGCCACCCAAGCCGTGTTGATCGATCACGGGCAGGATGGTCCTGGAGATCAGGTTCCAGTCATCATTCAGGCTGAACGGCAGCACTGGCTGGATATTGGTCAGGCTGCGCTTGCCATCGCCATCCGGGCCCAACTTCTGATCCCAGTTGTATTGCACTGGCAAGCTGTACATGGCCGCAACCGGGTTCAGCGCTTTCTTGGCAAGCTCCGCTGAGTCCTCGGCTTGCCCATGCTCGATGTGGGCCAGTAACGCAAGTGCGTAAAGCGCGTAGCATTTCCTTTCCAACATGGTATCTCCCCTCAACAGAAAGCAAAGTCTCCAAACCGGATCATTCATTCGGCTATCCGCTGTGTTTCGTCATATCAGGCTGCTTTGGCGGGAGTGGACCAATGAAGATGCGTTTAAGGCGATCGCGGCCAATGACGCGAGCCAGTTCAGCGATGACGCAATACATGAATATCAAGGTGATCAGCAAAATCTGAACAGCCCAGAAGCGAGGCCAGTTTATCGATGACCACAACATCGCATTCGCATCCACCAGGCCAGCCGCCTCTTTCCAATACTCGTACAGTCGCTCCAGGTAATGCACGATCAACGCGACCAAGGCATACATGAAGGTCTTCCAAGCGACATTCCAGATCAGCGGCTTGTCGGGGAAGCGATTGATGAAGGGCAGCATATCGGCCACCAGCACAGACTTGCCCAGTATCAGAGCGGCAATGAGCACCGACGCAGAGACAGGCAGTTCCACCCCCGACCCCTTGATCATGAGTGCGCGAATCAGCGCAACGATGTGCAAAATCACGAAAAAGAACACGGTGGGAGGAAGCACTTTCAGGAATTCATGTTTAAGCTTGAGCATGACCGTTTTCATCGGGGCATCCTTGAAACATCGAATCCGTGAATTAAATGCCGATGCCCCCTGACGTACAGCCACGACAGGGGGAACATGCGGGTTACTTTTTCAGTGCCTTGAATGAACTGACCATGTCCTTCGCCCAGCCATCGAGCACAGCACGTGCGTCCTTGGCCTGCATGATCTGCGAAGAGTTATCGAGCTCAGCGCCTGCACCCTTGCGCACCACTTCGGCCACCACTTCATTCGAGCTTCCGTCAATGAATGCGGCCTCGGTGGCGACACTGGTGTCCTGGTCGCGAATACCAGTAGCCGTACTGATGCCGGCGGCCACCAACGCGATCGGGATAACCTCATAGGGGCGTAGCCCTTTGGTTTTGGCGCTTACCCCGGTAATCGCCGGGCGCACCACCAGTACACCTGGCCCGGAGCTCGTCGCCAGCGGCAGCACGGTGGAAAATTGGTTTTTCAATGCCTGATCGTAATATTGGGTTATACCTTGCAAGGTTTGCTGCGGAATTTTTGCAGTGGGTTGCGGCTTGGGATAAAACTGGCTGGGTTCGACATAGACGCTGGTAAATTGGTTAGCCTTGATCCCAGGCTTGATCCAGCGCATCACCTCCGCGCCCGACGGTGATTTTTCCTCTTTGAGCTTGCTGTAGTCCTTCAGAAACCCGGAGTATTCATCAGGCTCCACGTATTTGCTCGCACAGCCATGCAGTAACAGCGATGCGAGGCACACGGTTGCAATAAACGACCTACTTTTCATGCAACTTCTCCTTCCAGGTTGAAGCGGTTATCAAGGATGAAATTAGAATCGCCACGTTGCGCCGCCGCCGATGATGTGCAAGGCGGCGTTATCGAAACTGCCTGATAACGTATCGCCGGAGCGTGCCTTGGTCTGCTCCACGTCCATATCGCCGAGCCAGACCAACGTGTAGGCCAGGTGCAGGTCCAACCCTTCTTCAATCTGATAGTTCACCCCGGTCGCGAAGCGCCACGTCTCGCCCATTGGGTTGTCCACCGTACGGTCCTTGTCATCGACAGCCGAGCTGTCATACCCCACCCCAACGCTCCAGCGCAGCTGGCGGGTCGCCTGGTACTGCGCGCCGACCGAGGCGTGCCAGGTGTCCTTGTACTGGCGATCGACCGTGCGGCTGACCCCGGCGGCGTTGGCATCCACCTCCACGCCGATATCACCGAATTCACTCCAGTCCTGCCAACCCAGGCTACCCAGCAGCGTCCACTGATCGTCCATCTGGTGGGCCACACTGAGTGTCGCGGTCTGCGGCACGTTCATGTCCAACTCCAGCGTGTCCACCGCCAAGCGGCTGAGGGCGGCGTTGATCAGGGGGTTGTTGATGTTGCTGACATGCGGGCTGTCCTCGAACTCCAGCTTCACCTTGCTGGTGTAGGCCAGGCCAATGCGCGTGCGGGGGGCGAGCTGGTAAAGCATGCCCAGGTTCACACCAATGCCGAAGTCGGTGTCCTTGTATTCAAGCTGGCCGTCGGGGCGCTCGACCAACCCCAGCAGGCTGTTGTTGATGGCCATCTCGGTGCGGTAATAGCCCAGCATCATGCGGGGGCCGATGCCCACCGTGAGGTCATCGGTGAACTTGTAAGCAAAGGTGGGTTGGAACGACACGCCGATCACGGCCGCTTCCTGGGTAAAGTAGCGCCCTGCCCAGTCATCGTCGTAGTCCAGTGCCAAGCCAAAGTTACCGTACATGCCAAATCCGATGGCCGAGCGCTCATCGAGCTGGTGGCTGATGAACAGGCTGGCGCCCGGCAAGTATTGCAGGGCATTGCCGCCCTCGTTGCCGTCGAACTGGTTGTTGCTGTCGCGTGAGTAACGCAAGTCGCCGAGGATGACCTGTGCGTTGGCGCTGATCTGCGTGCCAGGCAGCAGCGCAATGCCTGCAGGGTTGCTCATCAACACGCTGGGGTCGGTGGCGAGCGCCGCCGAGCCAGCGTTGGCCAAGCCGTTACTTTCCTGGCCGGCCTCATAAATGAAGATACCTCCAGCTGCCACGTTGCTGGTGTGGAACGCCAACAGAATTATTGCCGCGGGCATCCACCATCTCGCGTGTTCTATACGATCAGTCGCGGTCATAGTCCTTTACCCCACACTTTAAAAGAGCAGAACACCGATTGCTCGGTGTCCTGCTTGACGCAACCTGCGCCAAGGGAGCAATCAAGGTGTAACGATCGGGAACCAGAAGTCGAAGTTGTCCATGTAGCTCATCAGCTCCTCAAGCTTGCCTTCGGTACCCTCAACTTTCACATCGCCAGCGCTCACAGCATCCTTGAGTGTGGTTTCCTTGAGCATCAGCTTATTCAACGTATCCCGTGTGAGGCTGACCGTGGCATCGGCGTTGTCGGCTTGCGAACCTTCCGTGTGGTTGAGTACGCCATTGACCATTTCCACCAGGTATTTCTGCTTAAGGTCTGTGAAGTCGAAGTTAAGGGTAATGTGCTTGTCTTCGACCTCTGGTCCTTTCAGGCGCATGGCGAGGTAATCGAAGAACAGATCGAGGTCCATTGCCCGCACGGTATCAGGGCTAGCCGTGTCTGGCGTCGGCAACTGTTTCACCCCGTCGCGCAACTCCTTGGCACCCGTGAGGTAGAAGTTGCGCCATGGTCCACTTTCAGCCTGGTAACCCAATTGTTCCAGCGTGTCGGCCTGCAGGTTCTTAGCGGCCTGGTTGGTAGGGTCGGCAAAGACCACTTTGTTGACCACTTCGGCTACCCAGCGGTAGTCGCCTTTGTTGTAGTACTCCTTGGCCTTCTTCAGCACCGCGTCGGCGCCGCCCATCATCTCGACATAGCGCTTGGACGATTCTTCCGGCGGCAATTCATGCAACGTCGCCGGGTTGCCAATAAACCAGCCCAGGTACAGCACATACGTGGCCTTGACGTTGTGATTCAAAGAGCCGTAGTAGCCGCGGTTGGAGAACCGTGAAGCGATCGATTTCGGCAGTTTCACCTGCTCGGCGATTTCGGTCATGGTCAGACCTTTGTTAGCCAGGCGCAGGGTTTCATCGTTGATGTAGCGGTACATATCCCGCTGTGACGACAACTGCTCGTTGACCTCTTTGTTGCCCCACACAGGCCAATGGTGCATGGCATACATGACCTGGACGTCCTTGCCCCACATCTTCAGCGCTTGGTTGAGGTACTTGGACCACGGCAACGGCTCGCGAATCTTCGCGCCACGAAGTGAGTAAGTGTTATGCAGGGTATGGGTGGAGTCTTCAGCGGTATTGAGCGCTTTTTTCTCGTGGATGTAATAAAGCATCTCGGCTGGCGCCTCACTGCCCGGCGCATAGAGGAATTCGTACGTCAGCCCATCAATCGTGCGCTTCTCGCCGGTTTTCTCAATGATGTCGGTCGGCGGGATCAGGGTGACCGTGCCGGCAGAAGTCGTCGTCCCCAACCCTGCTCCCAGTTGGCCCGTTTCATTCGGCGGCAGCAGGTTGCCGTACATGTAACTGGCCCGGCGGCTCATGGCGGTACCGGCCATCACATTCTCGGCAACGGCGTGCTCCAGGAAGCCTTTGGGGGCATAGACCTTGACCTTGCCTGCCTTGACATCCTTCTCGTCGATCACACCTCGAACACCGCCATAGTGATCCACGTGACTGTGCGTATAGATCACTGCTACGACGGGCTTCTTCGGTCGATGTTGATAGTAAAGGTCGAGTGCGGCCTTGGCAGTTTCCGCCGAAATCAGCGGGTCAAAGATGGTGATGCCTTCCTTGCCTTCAACAATGGTCATGTTCGACAGGTCATAGTTGCGCACCTGATAGATACCATCGGTGACTTCAAACAGGCCAGAAATATTGATCAGTTGTGACTGGCGCCAGAGGCTGGGGTTGGTGGAAGCAGGTGCGGCCTCGCCTTCTTTGATGAAGTTGTACTTGGCCGGGTCCCAGATCAGGTTACCCGACGCGCCCTTGATCGGCTCTTTCGGCAGGGGCGCGATAAACCCTTTGTGGGCCAGTTCGAAGGACGTTTTGTCGTTGAACGGCAGCTCCTTGAGCAACGCATCGTTGGCTTCTTTCGTTGCAGCTGTTGCCGGTTTGGCTTTCTCTTCAGCCCAAGCCTGTGAAACCATTGCGATGGCAGTGGCTAAGAAAAAGGTAGAGCTAAGCTTCCAAATTCTCTCCGCCGAAACGGTGCGGCCTTTACTACTGAACCTTTTCATAAACACAGTCATTTGCCAGCTCCTTGTGACCAATGCGCTGTACCTTTGAGGCAACTGCCAGCTAGGGTTTCATGTCGCATAGAGAGCGTAGACGTGGATGAGAATATTTCCTCTAAATTTGATAAGTCTCATTAAATCAATCGGGTACGAGACCTCCGGTGGTGAGAGTGTGACCAGCCCGGAGGGTAAGAAGAGAAATGACAAGTTGATTCAGCGGGTACTGCAAACTCAGCGACATCGCTAAAGTCTCGTTTAGTCAACACCGCATCTATCACCCGTAGGCGCACTAATTATGCGAAGTGATTCGTCTATTCAGACAAAAATCCCTCGGACTCGACATCTGTATCAATCAACCAAAATGACGGCCAGGCTACTCTAGTAAAGATTTTCACCAGGCTCAGTCGCCCCACTTGCCCAGCCTTGCGCGCAGCGCACTGCGAGCATCTTCGTCATGAGCCATGAGGTGACCATTTGCCTGACCTGCGAAGTTCTTTTAGACGCGCTGGTCAACCGGGGCAAGCGCTAATACTGCGTCGGC
Source organism: Pseudomonas sp. GLN_2 (assembly GCF_043106005.1). Classification (NCBI taxonomy): domain Bacteria; kingdom Pseudomonadati; phylum Pseudomonadota; class Gammaproteobacteria; order Pseudomonadales; family Pseudomonadaceae; genus Pseudomonas; species Pseudomonas sp. GLN_2. The sequence continues at coordinate 9,904 of NZ_JBICMC010000108.1, forward strand.
ACCCCAACTGCAGCGGTCTCGTTGAGGTTCAAGATAGTGGGTCAGCCAATCGGACTATACGGTGTACCTGTGAGAACCGTGCTCGCCGGCGATGGATAGCACCGGTTATGAATGTCTGCTTTGGGTCGTTAGCAGTCGCCCGCGACTGACCGCTTTCGACCCAAAGCAGACATCCCTCGATCGTATTGGTTACGGAGCGCTAGAATCGCAGCACTGGAAAAGCGGAGCGCACATGGACAAGCAGGCTAAAAATATACTTTTCAAAACATACTGGGGTAGCAATGGCTGGCTTCCTGCCCCGAAGACGGATCCTCAAGATTTCGCGTATGCAAAAGCGCAGGGCCTGATGTTTGAACCCGCCAGCATCGGCCATGACCAGTGCTTAGACGAGGTACTGGATATGATCATGCGAATCCCCCCAGCCAAGGCCGCCCGCGCGTTTGTAGCCAGCCTTTCCAGAAGAAGACTGGACTGGCGGTCTGGCGTGGCTTCATATCATCTCGCCTGCCAGATGGTTCCTCATCAGTACACGCCGACTGTTTGTGGTCACAGTTACCTCCCCGACGGTACGCTCACGACCACAAGCTATACGTGCGCGGTCTGCCGCGATGTGGTCCCCGGCCTCACGGTCGGGGAAGATCAATACACGGATGTGGACCTCAACGTCCTTAATTTCGAGCGCATAAAATGGGGCGGAGTCCGCCACGGCCAGTTGATCTACACATGGTTCGACCTCCAAGAACTGTTGCGTGACGACATCCCCAATCCGACGGAAGAGGATTTAGCAATTCTCCGAGCGATCCTTGGGATCATCGACCTAAGCAAACCTGGCGACCACGCCGGCAGCTTGGAGAAGCGGCTGGCAGACGTGGTGAAGTCTTCAAAGAACGAGCGGCGGGTGATTATCGACGTCCTGGCGCACTTGGGCGTGCTCAAACCAGCGTCTTTCGAACGGCCTATTCACAGCAGAAGCGACTGGTCGGAAGCGGCTGCATGCTGGCGTGGAGAGGACAAGTTTGATCACGAGGCCGTGTGCAAACATTTCGGCCGGTGGCTCCAGACGGAGGTCAATCATTAGCGACTGATTTCCGATAGTAGCCATTCGTGAACGGCCGGTATGGGGCGGAAGCTGCCGATCGCGATTGACGGCTTTCGACCCAAAGCGGTCTCTCGCCCAGGGCATAAATCGACCCAAAAGCTGCGAGGCAGTTCACGGCCAAAAGCGGCCCTTGATTATCTACGAAGTCAGGGCCCATTCAGTAGCCGTGGAAAGAAAGTCGGTGTTGGTTATCAGAAAATCCTGCAGGCAGCAGTTGCGGAATAGTCAGAGCCAGCGGCGAACCTCGGCCTTGTAGCGGCGGTAGTCGTCGCCGAACTTGGATTCGAGATAGCGCTCCTCGCGGGCGATTACCTGTCTCTGGATCACAATCAGCACCAATGGAAGCAAAGCCAAGGCGATTGCTCCGTCGAAGCCGACCGCAATGCCGGCATAGACAAGCGCCATGCCGAGATACATGGGATTGCGGGTCCACCGATAAGGGCCGGTCGTTGCGATGAGGGTCGTTGGTTGCGACGGCGGAATGTTGGTGCCCAGACGCCGGAACAGCCCCGCCGCCGCAAACATCATCACCGCGCCGGCAGCGAACAGCAGCGCGCCCGTCGCGACCAGCAACCACCGGTCGATGCCGAAGTAGCTCAGGGCGAGGAACCGATCCGCCGCCAGCCCCAACAGCAACGCTCCTAGATAGATGAAGGGCGGAGGTAAGCGCACCCCCGCGCTGTCCGGTTCGACGGCCATGTTCATTTCCTCTCTAAGCGCTCAAGCCAGCATCGACTGCTGGGCAAAAATACCCGCCATCGCGCCCTGCGATGATGCCTGGGTGACCGAGGGCAATATGGGCGTGGTGAGATCGCCGGCGGCATAGACGCCGGGTGTGCTGGTTTGGCGGCGTTCGTCGACCTTGAGGATAACGCCGGTTGGCGTATCCATCGTGGCGAGGCCCAGCGATTCATGCAGGTTTGCGGATGGCTTGTTGCGCGGATGAGCAAACAGAATGTCGACCGCAACAGTGGAGCCAGTGTCGAGATTGACAGTAGCGATATGCCCTTGGTGATGGGCGATCTCAACGATACGCCCGTCGATGACAGATATGTTGCGGTGAGCCAGATCGGCCTGGATATCAGGCGCAATGTCGTGACCATCGGCAAAGACAGTCAACCTGTCGGTCCAATCGAGGAACAGCCTGACCTGGTTGTGAGATTGCGGGCCGGACCACACGAGGCCCCAATGTTGCCCGGCGACTTCAAAGCCGTCGCAATAGGGGCAGGGGACGATGGACGTGCCCCAGCTCTCGGCAAAGCCTGGAACATCAGGCATCTGATCTGCGACGCCATAGCTTAGGATTACGCGGCGGGCCTTGAGGCTTTCGTGATCGTCAGTGACAACGCAGAAATCGTCGATTACGCCAGAAATTTTCTCCGCCCGGGCATTGACCAGCCTGACCGTTGGATAGCGCGCCAACTGCTGCCGCGCCGCGGCCAGGATTTCCAGCGGCGGTGTGTGATCGTGACCAAGCAGACCATGTGAACGGCCGGCAAAACGGTTACGCGGGCAGCCGGTATCGAGAACGATGACCTTGCGACGGGCACGGCCGAGCTGTAAAGCGGCGGCGAGACCGGCAAAACTTCCGCCGATGATGATGACGTCATTCATAGTGATGGGCTCCGCTGGAGGGTAGGTTCAAACCTAGGCTTTGGATTGCAAATTTAAGATACCGAGTGGTATCGTATACCTTAAATTAAGATACTGCAAAGTACCAATATCATGACTGAGACCATACAGGGCCGGCGCGGCCGGCCCACCAACGAGGCGCTTGCCCAAACGATACTCAACGCCGCGAGCGAACTTTTTGTGGAATTGGGTTTTCAAGCGACGACGTTGGACAAGGTCGCCCAGCGGGCGAAGATATCCAAGCTCAGCATCTATAGGCGCTTCGAGAACAAGGAGGCGCTGTTCAGCGCAGCCATCACGGCTGGTTGCCAGGCGTCGTTTGCACCACAGGCCCTGCTTGAAGGTGCCGAAGGTTCGGTCGAAGACCAACTTATGGCGGTGGGAACATCACTGCTGCGCACGCTGTTGAGACCAGACGTCAGCAGTATCGAAGCCATGGTCATGGCCGATAAAACGAGTCAAAACGCCTTGAGCAAGCGCCACTACGAAGCAGGCGCCGCCCATGTCATCGCCGACATCGAGATCCTGCTGCGCCAACTTCACGCGAAGGCGCTTCTCAACGTGCCCGATTCCCTCCAAGCCGCCCGCTTGTTTGCTGCGCTCTTCAAAGGGTCCGATCTACTGATGATCGCCCGCTTCGATCAGGCGAGAGCAGAGGACGAAAACGAAATCGAATCCTACTGCCGGTCGGCCGTCGCCATGTTCATAGCCGCGCACGGTCGCAGCGACCGCGCAAGTGGATAAGCATTTAATTGCTCCAGGGCAGCTTGGCCTAGGCTTGGTTTTGCGCTTCAGGATTCGCAGCGGAATCACAGGCTGCGTCCGATAACTACGCAGTACTGACGCAAGTGCTCAGCATCGCAGCCTGAATCGACCATAGACTCGGAGACTCCTTCAAGCTGCTGGCTGCTATTGACCGTTTGCTGTCCTTAGCGAGAGACCGCTATGGGTCGACAGCGGACTGTGGGAGGTGGGTGTAGCTGACGACCCAGGACGGATCTTGGTTGGCTGAACGCCTGGATGGGGGAATAAAGCTGTCTAAAACCGCCCGAAAGCGTCTCGGTTTTATTGGGCCAAAGTCGCTGAAACTGGCTGAACCCTATTAGACAGGCCAGATGCTCAGGCCGCTTGCGGTGCGGTCTGAGGCTAGATTCCCACGCTACTGCTGCATTGTCGGGATGTGCTGGATGGACGTACAGCCGGCGCGTACCAATTTTTGTACCAATGGCTATGTTTTTGAGTGGGATGCAGTTCAGCGAAAAGTCCCGGTATTGAGGTTCTCGCCCGTGTCCGGTGATCTGATATAAAACCTTTCTGGACAGGGTAAGCGCACACTTGATGTAGCTCAGAGCTTCTGAGCATTGAGAGGTGCGTATGACCATAGATAGGGATGGAATGGATTGTGATCAGCAGGCTATCAGGCCGGCTGAAAACAATGGTCCGCCAGGCAGTCAAGACTCGGAAGGTAAAAGGGAGCAGCCCGAGGATCGCGACGATTCCGCACATAATCGGCCCTTTCGAGGCAGGCAGAGACCAGGCCCGCCGGACCCATCGCGGGCATCCAATGCCGAGCGTTATAGTTATCACAAGCGCCCACTGGAGTAACTGCCAGTACAGTGTGTAAAGGCTGGCGGAAGTACTGTTCAGCCCAGCTGATAGAAGCCCAGCCCCGCGCTGGGCTTTTTGCATTCATGTGAGACGCCATGAGGGCGTGTGATAGCAGGGCTGGGCATCGACGTTCAGCGGTGGATGAGCGAGAGCTCGCTGATGATGCAGATCGAGCCGTCCTCGGCGGGCGTTGCGTCGGTGTAGTCGACCTGGTTGTAAACCCCGCCGTGGAACTCGAACAGGTGCGAAGCCCAGGTACTGTCGAGCTGCAAATCGCCCGACGAAGCGGATACCCCGTTGCATTCGGCCGTCACGGTTACCACGCCTTCAGACGTCGTGTGAATGCTGATGTGGAACGTCGCACCCAGTGGCACCCCCTTCAGGACTGTTGAATTCACCGGGTCGGTCTGGTTGAAGGTGCGTCGAAACCCCAGTGTGATGTTGCCCTTGTTCCAGAACACCTTTACTGGCGGGCCGTCATCCCCGCGTACGTGCATCTGGGCGATGACCACCTTCCGCGCCGAGTTGACCTTGGTCAGCGTCATGGTCTGGCGATTCCAGTGATCCTGGGCGCTGGCCAGTGTCCAGTTTTGCGTTTCTGTCCATTCGCAGCGTGTCCTGTGGGTGCTTTTGCTCGAAGCACCTTTGGTAGGGGCTGAGAACTGGATCGAGCCATCGCTGAGCACCGTCACGATGCTGGGAAAGCGGGCAATCGCTTCAGCACCGTTCAGCTCCAGAGCAACGGGGTTGGTTGAGGAGACGGGTACCGGCGTGGCGATGGTGAGGTGGCTGATATCTACGGCCATGGGGAACTCCTGGCGAAAAGGTTTAAGTGGCATAGCCGCCGGACAAGCGACGGCTGCACACAAAGTTAGCCCCGGGCTAAATATAGGTCAATAGCTGATAGCTAAATTAATTTCACTTCACGGGAAATTACCTACAGGCGAAATTTTCCGCAGTGGGGGCTTTACGCAGGATTTGGCGGTGAGCTAAGCTTTCGCTGAGCACTGTACGAATATACAGCTATCAGGATGAGAATATGGCAAGCCACATGAAGTCGGAACCTCAACAGCGCCAGGAAATGACCGGAATAGAGCGGCTTAGCCTGCGGGTATCGTCCATGATCAACCACCCGCTCGCACAGACGCAGCGCTGGGTAGTGGTGCATCGTCTGGATACCGACGGTGAAGCGGAATGGGAGGAGGTGATGGGCCAGCTGCTGGAAATGCCCGAGTTGCAGCTGACGTTCAATGATGACGCCAGCGTGACGGTGCGATGGGCGCGCAGTAGCGTGGAAGAGCGTGATGATTTTATCGTCGAGCGCGACTGCGAGGCTCAGGTCGAGGAGGCTGCACCGTTCTGAGCTTCAGCAAAAGCCCGCCGCTCAGGGCGGGCTTCGGTTTATACAAGATGGGCATTCCACACCAGCAGGACCCTGGCCTGTATGTAGGTCTCTTCCCGACGAATCATGCGGTCTTTGTGCCGCGAGTTGTCGGAGATCATCTCGAAGTGGTCCTCGTCCGCGATCTGTAGCCGCTTGATGTAGATGTGGTCGCCCCAGGAAAAGAAGTAGATGCCATCGCCGACGAACTCTCGGATGCTGACGTCGACGATCAGCGGGTCGCGGTGCCTGATGGTCGGCTCCATCGACTGGCCCCAGCCGGTCACCATCTTCAGGTGATGGTGCTCGCTGAACGTCACGCCCAGTTCGCGCAGGTGGCTGGGGCTGACGCGAACGTCCTTGAACATCTCGGGGTAGTCGTGGGGGATCTGGCCGCCGCCCATGGCTGCCCGTACGTCATAGTGGGCAATCCACACTTCGTCACCGACCAGGCCGGGGCGCAGCGGCTCGGCTTCCAGCAGCGTGGCATCTGCAGGCTCTTGCGCCGCAGCCAGCAGCCTTTGCCGGGTTTCTTCAGCGATACCTTTGCCGCTTCGGGCAAGCATCTGTTTGACCAGGTCGGCTGCAGAGAGCTTGTTGTCACCTGGCTCGACAGCCGCCTGTGCGTGTTCGCCTGGCGACAGCGCGTCGAACCAGCCCCGTGGCAAACCTTCGATGCCCTCGATGCGGCGGGCCACGTCATCGCCCAGGTTTTTCACGGTCTTGTCGGAAAGGATCTGGCTAAGGTGTGCAGGCGCCATTCCCCAGCGCTCTGCGCAGGTGCCCTTTCTCTGGCTGCCGATCAGCTTCACCAGGTTGTGCTTGCGAATTTGGTAGATGTCCATGGGGTGAAGCATGCCAGTGTTTAGCTTGCTGCTAAATGTGCGCATGGCTAAATCTACTCTTGTGGTGTGCTTAGCTGTAGGCTAAATTAAGCGCACGGACAAGGAAAGCTAGCGAGACATTTTTCTCCAGGGCTGATCACATCATCATCTGTAATGAGGTTCACATGGATCCGACCGACCTCGGCCCGGGCACCGTCACTTGGCTGGGCGGGACGGGGACTGTACTGCTGGGTGCGTTTCTGTGGCTGCGTAAATGGTTGTCGAGGGATGCAGTCGACCGCGCGATGGACAACGCTGAAATTGCTGTCATCCGCCACCTGACAGAGCTGCTGGACATTGAACGGGATGCCCGAAGGGAGGCGCAGGCAAAAGCTGAACTGCTCGCCAAGGAACGAAACGAGCTGGTGATGACCGTAGGCCAGCTGCAAGGCAAGGTCATGGTGCTGACCAGCAAGCTGGGCAGTAGCGGCCAAACATGAGGTGGCAGCCCGGGCGATCTGTGAAGAAAAAAAGCCCGCCAAATTGGCGGGCGACAAGGGCGTAGGGAGCAACGCACAACAAATTCGGTTCAGGCAGCCAAAGTACCTGGTTGCAATTGTTCGGCCAGTGCCTGGGCTGAAGCGAGCGTCGGCATCGGGCCGCTCACGGCTTCGCCGTTGCGAACCAGGTACCAGCACGCCAGCAGGCCCTGCTCACGCAGTGAGGCGGGAACGGCGCTACCGACAACGGACATGATCTGGATAGTGGCCATGGGGACCTCCTGTGAAACATGGCTCTACCATACGCAGCAGCCGGGATTGTTTGAAATCAACTTCCTCGATAGTGATCATTGCTCCTATCAACCATTACCAGCGCGGTGGCCCGTAATACACCGGTGGCGGCCCATAATAGGTGCGGTAGCCCGGTGGCGGCGGGGGAGGCGCGTAGTAGGGCTGGTAGTACACCGGCTGTGGAGGCGGTTGTACGTACACCGGCGGCGCGTAGTAGACCGGCTGGCGCTCAACATACACAGTACGGTCATGGCCGCCATAAACCGTCGCCCCAACCACGGCGCCGACCACTGCCGCACCCAGCAGTGGACCCGGCCCATACCAACCACCGTGCCCATGGCCGCCATAGCCGCCGTGAGCTGCTGCAGGCCCGCTGATGGCCAGGGCGCCGACCAGCAGGACGATTCCGGGAATGAGACGGTTCATAAAGCAACCTCGCAGGAAAACCCCACGTCCGGGGCCCTGTTACTATGACTCCGGTCTCTGTCAGCTGAGCACAGGGGAACGGTAAAGGTTGTGTAAGGGGCGACCAGTGGTTGACTCTGTTACGCTGAATAAACGTTTCAGTCATGACTAAGAGGCCTGTTATGCCGACAACTCCAAGCCGGGACACCGTGCTTTGCATCTCTCTGGCCGGTCGCCCCGGCACCTTCGGCGTGCGCTTTCACAACCACCTGTACCAGCAGTTGGGCCTGGACTTCTACTATAAGGCCATGCGCACCGATGACCTGCCGGCGGCGGTGGCAGGGATCCGCGCCTTGGGTATTCGCGGCTGCGGGGTGTCGATGCCGTACAAGGAAGCCTGCATGGCCTTGGTCGACGAAATCGATCCTTCGGCGGCGGCCATCGAGTCGGTCAATACCCTTGTCAATTGCAATGGCCACCTGAAGGCGTACAACACCGATTACCTGGCTGTGCGCCAGTTGCTCGTTCAGCACCAGGTCGATCCGGGCACTGCCTTTGCCCTGCGAGGCAGCGGGGGCATGGCCAAGGCCGTGGCCAGCGCCTTGCGCGATGCTGGGTTTGCCGAAGGCATCATCGTTGCACGCAACGAGCAGGCAGGGCGTCAGTTGGCGGATGTCTGTGGTTACCGCTGGGTGCCAGAGCCAGGCGACCTCTGCCCGCCGATGCTGGTGAATGTGACGCCGATCGGTATGGCAGGCGGGCAGGAGGCAGAAGAGCTGGCGTTTCCCGAGCACGCCGTCGCGGCGGCGGAGCGGGTGTTCGATGTGGTGGCAATGCCTGCGCAGACGCCGTTGATTCTCCGGGCTCAGGCGTTGGGCAAGCCGGTGATCACTGGGCTGGAGGTCATTGCGCTGCAGGCGCTGGAACAGTTCGTATTGTACACCGGGGTAAGGCCGTCGCAGGAGCAGGTGGATGCGGCGGTGGCATACGCGCGGGCTAGCTAGTTAATGCCACCCCCTTCACAGCTTCGGCGGCGAAGGGGGTACAGGCGAAACCCGGATCAGAACACCTCGTGCCCGTTATCCAGCTGCTTGTCGACCAGTGCCCGGCCATGGGCCAGCGACACACGCTGTGCATTCTCAAGGTCGGAGAAGAACTGCATGGGCATCGACATGCGCTTGCTGGTGTGCCCGTCAGGTGCCGTGATCAGGCAGCCGGCGGCATAGGGCAGGGGGGAGTCGGGATGGGGCATCACGCTGGCAGTGATGGTGTGCTCGCGGTATTCACAGTGAAGAGATTGCATCGTCCTTACCTCGCTGTGGCATGTGAAGCAGTTACCTTCATATACCACAGCAAGAGGCCGGGAGTTCCCGGCCCGACGAGCGCGCCGCGCCGAACGCTTAGCCTTCGAGCTCGGTTGGCTGGATCACTTCGACCCAATAACCGTCCGGGTCCTTGACGAAGGCCAGGTGGTTCATGCGGCCGTCCTGCAGGCGTTTCTGGAACGGTACTTCCAGTTCCTCGAAGCGCGCGCAAGCGGCGCGTACGTCGGGTACCGAAATGCAGATGTGGCCAAAGCCGCGCGGGTCGGTGTTGCCATTGTGGTAGGCGAACTCGGCATCGTTTTCGGTGCCATGGTTGTGGGTCAGCTCCAGCACGCCGGGGATCGCCTTCATCCACTGGTGGCGGGCGGTGTCATCAGCAGGGATCTGGGCAGGGTCGACCAGGGCCAGGAAGTACAGGCTGAAAGCGGCTTGAGGGAAGTCACGCTTGTCCACCAGGCGGAAGCCCAGCACGCGGGTGTAGAAGTCCAGTGACTTCTCGATGTCCTTGACCCGCAGCATGGTGTGGTTGAAGACGAACTGGGCGGTGGCGGCGTCAGGTTGCGCGGTGACGCCAGGCAGGGTTTGCAGATCGTGCAGGCTCATGGGAACTCCTGAGACGGGGCCGGGCGCAGGGCGCCGGCAAAACAGACAGGCTGGCCATGATACGGCAGTGCGCCGATTGCGCAAATGAAAGCGCCCTGCAAAGGCAGGGCGCTGAAATTAGAGGCCCGCATGTGCGGGCGCGTGATGGGGTCGCTAATCCTTTAGCTGTTTCGATACTGAGCCACGCCTTGTGAAAAAAGCGTGAAGCCTTTGTGGGCATTTCATCAGCGTACCCAGCTTTCTACCGTGGCGGCCCCATATTGTTCTTTCCAGGCCTTGAGGCCGCGGTGGTTGCCGCCTTTGGTCTCGATGCGTTCGCCGGTGTGCGGGTTCTGATAGACCTTAACCACCCGCGGGCGGCGTTGTTGCTTGGGGGGTGTGCTGGAGGCGCGGGCCACAGCCTTCGGGTCGAGGATGGCGATGATATCGCGCAGGCTCTTGTCATAGCTTTTCATCAGGCCGACTAGTTTCTGCTCGAATTCGATTTCGCGTTTGAGGCCGGCATCCTTTTTCAACGCTTCCAGTTGCGCCATCTGTTCCTGGAGCGCTTTTTCGGCAGCACGAAACTCTGCAAGTCTGGACACTGTAATCACTCCTGTACGTCGGTCGTGGCAGGGCGTGACGAACATTGAAGAAGAGTAAAAACGCCGGCCACGCAGGTGGGTTCCACTGTTCGCTGATATCGAGTGTAGTCATTCATGTCTACTGGGTAAACTGATAACTTTTTGCAAGTAAGCCGGGAACTTTCCTAGTTTTGCGTGCGCCATCTTGCGGTTTTTCTGCGGTTGCGCGACAGGGGGGCTAGACCATGGTCCAATGGCCCGCGCCAGAGCCTTTGCGCGATCATTTCAGATGATGGCCGACTCATGTTCGGACCTGCCGCAGTGCCGTGGCCAACCCGTGCCACAGGTTGTTAACTCGTCTTCATTCTGGATGTTTGCTTGCATGTTTTCCCCTTTCCCCCTCGCCCCCGGGCGCCGTGTAACCGGCCTGGTTCTATTGTGTGCCGGTGTCAACGCCCAGGCTGCCGGGTTTCTTGAAGACGGCAGTGCCAAGATCGAAGCACGCAATGTCTATTTCAACCGGGACTTCCGGGACGGTTACAGCAGTTCCAGCCAGGGCGCATCCAAGCGCGAAGAGTGGGCCCAAGGCTTCATCCTCAATGTGCAATCGGGTTATACGCAAGGCCCGGTAGGTGTTGGTGTGGATGCGCTGGGCATGTTCGGCTTCAAACTGGATTCCAGCCCGGCCGACAGTAACAGTGGATTGCTGCCCTCGTCTGGCCACGACCCCCGGCACTCGGCCGACCAGTATGCGAAGATGGGCCTGGCGGCCAAGGTCAAGGTCTCCAATACCGTGCTCAAGTACGGCTCAATGATGCCTGATGTGCCGTTGCTCAAGTACAACGATGGCCGTCTGCTGCCGACCCTGTTCCAGGGTGCCATGCTCACCTCTGAAGAACTGCACGACCTTAAGTTCACCCTGGCTCGCCTGGACAACTACACCGCTCGGGATTCCACCGACCGCCAGGACATCCGCGTGCACTGCAAGAACAAGCGTTATGCCTGCGATACCGAAGCCGACCACTTCGACCTGGCCGGTGTCGACTACCGTTTCAACGAGCGTTTCAGCGCCCAGTACCAAGTGGCCAAACTGGAGAATATCTACCGTCAGCACTTTCTCGGCCTGGTGGCCAGTCAGCCGCTGCCGGTGGGCAGCCTGTCGGCTGACATGCGCCTGATCAAGAGTGATGACATCGGCAATGCCCGTGCCGGTGAAATCGACCATCGCGCCTTCAGCGGCATGCTTGGCTACAGCCTCGGTGGCCACAAGCTCAGCGCCGGCTGGCAGCGCATGTATGGCAACAGCGCCATGCCGTACCTGGATGGTAGCAACCCATACCTGGTCAACTACGCCCAGGTCAATGATTTCGCCGCTGCACAGGAGCGCTCCTGGCAAGTGCGCTATGACTACGACTTCAAGGCGCTGGGTGTACCCGGCCTGACCTTCTTCACCCGTTATATCAACGGCGACAATATCAAGGTGCCGGGCAGCCGTGCCGAAGGCAAGGAGTGGGAACGCGACACCGAGTTCAAATACCAGGTGCAAAGTGGCTCTTTCAAGGATGTCAGCGTACGCCTGCGTAATTCCACTTACCGCAGCAACTATGAACAGTGGGCGCGTGACATGGATGAGACGCGGGTCATTGTCAGCTACAACTTCTCGATCTTCTAAGCGGCTGCTTTGCCAAATACCGGTAGCCGCCTGACAATGGTGGCGGGTTCCCGCAAAGGGCAGGGCAATGAAAGACCTGTTGTTGATCGGCATCGGCGCGGGTGACCCGCGCCAGGTCACCTATGAAGCAGTCGATGCGCTGCGATGCGCTAGCGTGTTCTTCGTGCTTGACAAGGGCGACGACAAAGATGAACTGGTACGCCTGCGCATGGCCATTCTGCAGCGCTACCGCCCCGAAGGTGGCTATCGCCTGGTGCCGGTGGTCGACCCGTTGCGCGATGTGCAGGCGGATGACTACCTGGGCGCGGTGCAGCACTGGCACCGGCAGCGTGCTGCGCTGTATGCGCGCCTGATCGAGGAGGAAATTGGCGACGGGGAAACAGGTGCCTTCCTGCTGTGGGGCGAGCCGACCCTGTACGACAGCACCCTGCGCATTCTCGACCTGGTCCGCGAACAGGGCGTGACGTTGCGCTTGCAGGTCATCCCTGGCATCAGCAGTGTGCAGGCGCTGGCGGCGCGGCACCAGGTGCCGCTCAACCGGATCGGCGAGCCCCTGACCGTGCTGCCGGGGCGACGCCTGGCCGGGCAGGGGCCTATCGACAATGTGGTGGTGATGCTCGACGGGCAGTGCGCCTTTGCCGGGCTCGATGACCCGGCGTTGACCATCTACTGGGGCGCTTACCTGGGGACCGAGGATGAAGTGCTGATCGCCGGGCCGTTGCAGGCGATGAAGGCACGGATACTGGAAGTGCGCGAGCGGGAGCGGGCGCGCAAAGGGTGGATCATGGATACCTATCTGCTGCGCAGAGAGCTGTGAGGTGGGTTGCCTGTGTCGGCCTCTTCGCGGGCAAGCGAAACAGGCAACGCCGTGCTCAAGGGTTACCCACAATGCCCACCACCGTGTCCCGCAACTGGTCGATGCTGAATGGCTTGCCGATCAGGTGCATGCCCTCCGGCACATTGAAACTGTCGGCGTAGCCGCTGGCGAACAGCACCGGTAATAGCGGCCGCAGTTCGCGCGCTTTTCCCGCCAGCTCCTCACCTCGCATGTCCGGCAGCCCCACATCGGTCATCATCAGTGCAAGCGCCTGGCCGGGGTCTTCAAGTACACGCAGGGCGGCTGTGGCGTCTTCTGCCTCGATGACCTTGTAGCCCAGGTCGTCGAGCACTTCGACTATCAGCATACGTACGATGTCGTCGTCTTCGACTACCAGAAGGTGCATGGTTCAAATCCTGTACAAATGAGTGTCTTTAATCTGTGCACCGCGCGGCATCAGAAGTTCCCGAGGATACCGCTCCCTGCAAATAGATGGAACGATTGCCGAAAGCAACCTTCAAATACTGGCTAAATGCCCTGCCAGACCTGTCAAAGCTGGTTAGACTCGCTTATCAGGACAGCGCAGTGGCAGATAACAATAACGACTGATCGGCCACTCTTTTCAATGGACTTTTCTAGCTCGGGCGTTTTCTCATGATTCAAGCAGCCTCGATGGACCAGCGAAGCTTTCGCAAGCTGTTGAGCCGTAACATCGGCCTTCCCCTGGGGGTTGGCCTGCTGGGGGCCGTGGCCTTCGTCGCGGTGATCAACTACCTGCTTTCGGCCATGCAGTGGGTCGAGCACACCGACCGGGTGATCGGCAATGCCAACGAAACGGTCAAGCTGTCAATCGACATGGAAACGGGCATGCGCGGCTTCCTGATCACGGGCGACGAGCGCTTCCTTGACCCTTACGAGGTGGCCAAGCCACGCATTCTCGGCAGCCTGCAAAGCCTGCGCAGCATGGTCGAGGACAACCCGCAGCAGGTTGACCGTATTGACCGGCTGATGGCCTTGCAGCGGGCCTGGAACGACTTCGGTAACGAGATGATCAGCCTGCGCCGCAGCCAGGGCGATTACCAGGCCTCGATCGGCAATGGCCGGGGCAAGCGCATCACCGATGAAATCCGCAAGGAGTTCGATGACCTGATCATTACCGAACAACAACTGCGCATGGCCCGTAACGAAAAAGTCAGTGCCGTCACTGTGACGGCGATTTCGGCTTTCGTGCTGTTCATTGTCGGCCTCAGTGCATTGCTGGCCTACCTGGGCCGTCGTGACCTGCTGGCACTTTCGGCCAACTACGCTGAAAACCTGCAAGCCCAGCAACGCTCGGCGCAGCGCCTGGAGCACCAGGCCTGGTTGCGCACCGGCCAGACCCAGCTGGCGCAGCAGGTGCTCGGGCAACTGACCTTGCCCATGCTTGGCGAGAACATCCTGCGCTTCTTTGCCTCTTATCTGGGCAGCGTGGTGGGCGCCGTGTACGTTCGCGACGAGCATGGCCGGCTGGTGCGCGTGGCCTGTTATGGCCTGAGTACCGAAGAGCAGGCCCGTGAGCAGATCGAGTCGGATCACCATGGCCTGTTGGCCCAGGCGGTCCGCGAAGGCCGCTTGCTGCGCCTGGAGGAACTGCCCGAAGATTTCTATCGCTTCAGTTCCGGCCTGGGCAGTGGCTTGCCGCGCAGTGCATTGCTGATGCCGGCGACCGAAGACGGGCAGATCAACGGGGTGATCGAGCTGGGTTTCCTGCGCCCCTTGCAAGAACGGGATGAAGAGCTGCTGGAGCGGGTCGGCGGCAACCTGGGCATGTCGATCGAGAGCGCCCGTTATCGCCAGCGCCTGCAGGAAGTGCTGGCCGAAACCCAGCAACTCAATGAAGAGCTGCAGGTGCAGCAGGAAGAACTCAAGACTGCCAACGAAGAGCTCGAAGAGCAGTCACGGGTGCTCAAGGAGTCTCAAGCCCATCTGGAAACCCAACAGGCCGAACTTGAGCAGACCAACGAGCAGTTGTCGGAACGCACCGATGCGCTGGACCGCAAGAACGATGAGCTGAGCCAGGCGCAGCTGGAGCTGCAGGCCCGTGCCGACGACCTGCAGCGATCGAGCAAGTACAAGTCCGAATTCCTCGCCAACATGTCCCATGAGCTGCGCACGCCGCTCAACAGCTCGCTGATCCTGGCCAAGTTGTTGGCTGAGAACGGTGAAGGCAACCTCAGTGAGGAGCAGGTCAAGTTCGCCGAATCCATCTACTCGGCCGGTAACGATCTGCTCAACCTTATCAACGACATTCTCGATATCGCCAAAGTCGAGGCCGGCAAGCTCGAAGTACGGCCCGAGACCACCCAGGTCGAGCGCCTGGTCGAAGGCTTGCGCGGCATGTTCCAGCCGCTTGCCGGTCACAAGGGGCTGGCCTTCGAGGTCAAGGTCGAGCCGCAGGTACCGGTCACGCTGTTCACCGACCGTCAGCGCCTGGAGCAGATCCTCAAGAACCTGCTGTCCAACGCCATCAAGTTCACCGAGCGTGGTCAGGTCAGCATGAACGTCAGCTTCCAGGCTGGCAGCGGTATCGTGTTTGCAGTCCGTGACACCGGCATCGGCATTGCGGCCGATCAGCAGCAGGCGATCTTCGGCGCCTTCCACCAGGTCGATGGCACCAGCAATCGCCGCTATGGTGGTACTGGCCTGGGGCTGTCGATCTCCCGTGACCTGGCGCATTTACTCGGTGGTCAGATCAATGTCGACAGCAGCCCTGGGCAAGGCAGCGTGTTCAGCCTGATTCTGCCGGAGCGCTACGCCGCCGAGGCCGAAGACGTCGAGCCGCAAAGTCTGCGCCCGGCCGTCGATGCGTTGCCGCCCGCACCGCAGGCGCCGTTGGCCGCCGCTGTCATGCGCCCGGCGCCGGCCTTTGCCGACGACCGCGAGCGGGCCCCTTTCGATACCCGATGCATTCTGGTGATCGAAGACGAGCCCAACTTTGCCCGCATCCTCTTCGACCTGGCCCATGAGCTGGGCTATAGCTGCCTGGTGGCCCATGGCGCCGACGAAGGCTTCGAGCTGGCGGCCCAGTACATTCCGGACGCGATCCTGCTGGACATGCGCCTGCCCGACCACTCGGGCCTCACCGTCCTGCAGCGCCTCAAGGAGCAGGCCAGCACCCGCCATATCCCGGTGCACATCATTTCGGTGGAAGACCGTGTCGAGGCGGCCATGCACATGGGGGCGGTGGGGTATGCGGTCAAGCCCACCAGCCGCGAGGAGCTCAAGGAGGTGTTCGCTCGCCTGGAAGCCAAGCTTACGCAAAAGCTCAAGCACATCCTGCTGGTGGAAGACGACGACCTGCAGCGCGAGAGCATCGCCCGGCTGATCGGCGACGACGATGTCGAGATCACGGCCGTGGCCATGGCCCAGGATGCCCTGGCACTGTTGCGCCAGAACATCTACGACTGCATGATCATCGACCTCAAGCTGCCAGACATGCTCGGCAACGAGCTGCTCAAGCGCATGACCGCCGAGGATATCCGCGCCTTCCCGCCGGTGATCGTGTATACCGGCCGCAACCTCACCCGCGAGGAAGAAGCCGATCTGCTCAAGTATTCACGCTCGATCATCATCAAGGGCGCACGTTCGCCGGAGCGCCTGCTCGACGAAGTGACGCTGTTCCTGCACAAGGTCGAATCGCAGCTGTCCAACGAGCGTCAGCGCATGCTCAAGACCGCGCGCAGCCGCGACAAGGTGTTCGAGGGCCGCAAGGTGCTGCTGGTGGATGACGATGTGCGTAATATCTTCGCCCTGACCAGTGCCCTGGAGCACAAGGGCGCCATTGTCGAAATCGGCCGCAACGGGCGCGAAGCCATCGAGCGCCTGGAGCAGCACGACGACATCGACCTGGTGCTGATGGACGTGATGATGCCGGAGATGGACGGCTTCGAGGCCACACGGCTGATCCGCCAGCAACCGCGCTGGCGCAAACTGCCGATCATCGCCGTGACCGCCAAGGCCATGAAGGATGACCAGCAGCGTTGCCTGCAAGCCGGTGCCAATGATTACCTGGCCAAGCCGATCGACCTGGACCGCCTGTTCTCGTTGATCCGTGTCTGGCTGCCGCAACTGGAGCGAATTTGACTAGCGAACGCAACACCGACATCGAGATCCGACTGCTGATCGAGGCGATCTACCTCAAGTACAGCTACGATTTCCGCAATTATTCCGGCGCTTCGATCAAGCGTCGGATCCTCCACGCGCTGCGTCAGTTCGATTGCCTGACGGTGTCGGCGTTGCAGGAGCGCGTCCTGCACGACCCGGGCATGTTCATGCAACTGCTGCAGTACCTGACGATCCCGGTCAGCGAGATGTTCCGTGACCCTGACCACTTCCTTGCCGTGCGCAACGAAGTGGTGCCGCTGCTGCGCACCTGGCCGTCGATCAAAGTCTGGATCGCGGGCTGCAGCACGGGGGAAGAGGTGTATTCCATGGCCATCCTGTTGCGTGAGGAAGGGCTGCTTGAGCGCACCATCATCTACGCCACCGACATCAACCCGCATTCGCTGGACAGGGCCAAGCAGGGCATCTACTCGATGCAGAGCATGCGCGAATACGAGGAAAACTACCGCCTGGCCGGTGGCCGCCGAGACTTCGCCGAGTACTACACCGCCGCCTATGGCAACGCCATCATGGACAGCAGCCTGCGCGACAATGTCACCTTCGCCGACCACAGCCTGGCCACCGACAGCGTGTTCTCCGAGACCCAGTTGGTGTCGTGCCGCAATGTGCTGATCTACTTCAACAAGGACCTGCAGGATCGGGCGCTGGGCCTGTTCCATGAGTCGCTCTGCCACCGTGGTTTCCTGGTGCTGGGTAGCAAGGAGTCGGTGGACTTTTCGGCCTACAGCGATCGTTTCGAGCCGCTGGTCAAGCCCCAACGGATCTTCCGTAAATCATGAGCGGTGTACGTGCAGTGGTGATCGGCGCCTCCGCCGGTGGCGTGGCGGCATTGTTCCAGGTGCTCGGCGCGCTGCCGTCGGCGTTCGCCATACCGGTGCTCTGCGTGCTGCACCTGCCGGACGACCGCCACAGCCAACTGGCTGGCGTGCTGCAGCGGCGGCTGCATCGGCCGGTATGCGAGGCACGTGACAAAGAGAAGATCAGCAGCGGGCAGATCTATGTGGCGGGGCCGGGTTACCACTTGTCGGTGGAGCGCGACCTGACGCTGTCGCTGAGCCAGGAAGAACCGGTGCATTTCTCGCGCCCGGCGATCGATTTCCTGTTCATCTCGGCGGCCGATGCCTATGGCGACAGCCTGCTGGGTGTGCTGCTTACCGGCGCCAACGAAGACGGCGCCAGGGGCCTTGCCTACATCAAGAACAATGGGGGGCGCACGATTGTCCAGGACCCTCGTGACGCACAGGTTGCCCTGATGCCGGAGGCCGCCCTGGCCCTGCACCAGCCCGACCATATTCTTACTCTGAGCGGTATCGGGCAGTTGCTCGCGACCCTGGAATACAGCGCATGCTAAGCCACACCATCGCCAAACTGCTGATTGTCGACGACTTGCCGGAAAACCTGCTGGCGCTCGATGCCCTGATCCAGGGCGAGGACCGCGAGGTGCACCAGGCACAGTCTGCCGAGGCTGCCTTGTCGTTGCTGCTCGAGCACGAGTTCGCACTGGCCATTCTCGATGTGCAGATGCCGGGCATGAACGGTTTTGAACTGGCCGAGCTGATGCGCGGTACCGACAAGACCAAGCACATTCCGATCGTCTTCGTCAGCGCGGCGGGTCGCGAGATGAATTATGCCTTCAAGGGCTACGAGAGCGGGGCCGTGGACTTTCTGCACAAGCCGCTCG
This sequence comes from Pseudomonas sp. GLN_2, assembly GCF_043106005.1. Lineage (NCBI taxonomy): Bacteria > Pseudomonadati > Pseudomonadota > Gammaproteobacteria > Pseudomonadales > Pseudomonadaceae > Pseudomonas > Pseudomonas sp. GLN_2. The sequence continues at coordinate 28,466 of NZ_JBICMC010000108.1, forward strand.
ACACCCTGGCGGTGAAAAGCAAGGTCTCGGTGTTCGTCGACCTGTTCCGCCAGCGCAAGGTGCTTGACCGGCAGCTGGAAGCCCTGGAGCAGAGCCGCCAGGAACAGGAGCTTCTGCTCAGCCAGCTGCAAGTGGCACGGTGTGAGCTGGAGCACGCCGTGCGCATGCGTGACGACTTCATGTCGATCGTCTCCCACGAGGTGCGTACGCCGCTCAATGGCCTGATCCTGGAAACCCAGTTGCGCAAGATGCACCTGGCACGGGGCAACCTGGACGCCTTCAGTGTCGACAAGCTGCAGGCCATGGTCGAGCGCGACGAACGGCAGATCAACAGCCTGATCCGCTTGGTCGAGGACATGCTCGATGTTTCGCGCATCCGTACCGGTAAACTGTCGCTGCGGCCCAAACTGTTTGACCTGGGCCAACTGGTGCGTGGGCTGGTGGAAAACTTCACGGCGCAGGCCATGGCCCTGGAAACACACATCGAATTGCAGCGTTGCGAAGCGCTGAAGGGGGAGTGGGACGAATTCCGGATTGAACAAGTAGTGGCCAACCTGTTGTCCAATGCAATGCGTTACGGCGAGCGCAAACCGGTGCAGGTACGGGTGTTCGAGCAGGGCGGCATGGCCTGGGTGCAGGTGCAGGACCACGGCATCGGTATCAGCGCCGTCAACCAGCAGCGGATCTTTCAGCAGTTCGAGCGGGTCGCTGCCCAGCAGGCCAGCGGAGGGTTGGGCCTGGGGTTGTACATCTCCGAGCAGATCGTCCAGGCACACGGTGGCCGGATACAGGTTGAAAGCGAGGAGGGCAAGGGTGCCACATTCACCCTGCAATTGCCGATGGCAATATTCAAAGAACAAAACGACCAGGCGCGGGCAACCTCTGTGTAAGCCTGGGGTCTGATGGCCAACTGTAAGTATTTCAAGGCGTTAACATGAGTGAAGATGCACAAGATGTGGTTCTGGTCGTCGAGGATGAACCGGCGATTCGCATGATTTTGCGCGATTACCTGGCGGGTGAGGGGTACCACGTCCTGGTGGCTGAGGATGGCGAGCAGGCGTTTGCCATCCTGGCCAGCAAACCGCACCTGGACCTGATGGTGACAGACTTCCGTTTGCCGGGGGGGATCTCGGGGGTGGATATTGCCGAGCCCGCGGTGAAATTGCGGCCCGACCTGAAGGTGATTTTCATCAGCGGCTACCCGGCGGAGATTCTCGAATCTGGCAGCCCGATCACCCGTAAGGCCCCTATCCTGGCCAAGCCGTTTGACCTGGATACCTTGCACGAGCAGATCCAGTCGCTGTTGCGCTGAGGCATCCGGCCTTTTCGCGGGGCAAACCCGCGAGGAGGCCGTTGCAGGCTATCGCAGCGTCCGCTCAATCCCGCCGACCAGCAAGTTTTCCATCAGCTCCAACCCTTGCGCTTCAGGCAGAGCTTTGAGCAACCCCGGCAGCTGGTTGAGAAACGTCGCCAGTACATGCGCTGTAGCGTCCAACGCTTGCCCCGGCAGTTTCGCTTGTGGTGCGATCAAGCGCAGCAAACCCGCCTCATAGCGCGTGCGCAACGATGCCAGGTGCGCCTGTTGCGCCTCACTCAAACAACACAGATCCCGCTCGGCCAGCCGAAACTGCAGCGGCCGTTCGGCATGCAGCTGCCAGTGCGCAGCAATCAGGCAGCTCAATGCCGATGTCCCCCGGGCCATGGCCCGGCGGGCCTGGTCCAGTGTGGCCTGCAGCTCTTCGTACAACTCTTCGATCAAGTCGTACAGCAGGTCCTGCTTGCTGGGAAAGTGATGGTACAGTGAGCCGGCGGTCAGCCCCACATGGGCTGCCAGCTCGCGCATGCTGACCTGGCCAAAGCCCTTCTCGGCAAACAATGCCATGGCCTGGTCACGTCGCTCCTCAAAGTTGGCACAGCGCATTGCGGCATTGACCGGGGGCATGGTGCTTGGTCCTCAGTAGGTGAAGAAACCGCGACCGCTCTTGCGCCCCAGCCAGCCGGCCGCGACCATTTCCTTGAGCAGCGGAGCAGGGCGGTACTTGCTGTCGTTGAAGCCTTCATGGAAGGCCTCCATGATCGCCAGCAGGGTGTCCAGGCCGATCAGGTCGGCCAAGGCCAGCGGGCCGATCGGCTGGTTGCAGCCCAGGCGCATGCCGGTGTCGATGTCCTCGGCACTGGCCAGGCCTTCCTGGCGCACGAAGATCGCCTCGTTGATCATTGGCACCAGAATGCGGTTGACCACGAAGCCCGGGCGGTTGCCGGCGGTGATCGGGGTCTTGCCGACTTTTTCGGTCACCACCAGCGCTTTGGCGTAGGTATGGTCGCTTGTCTGCAGGCCACGAATGATCTCCACCAGCGCCATCATCGGCACCGGGTTGAAGAAGTGCACACCAATGAAGCGCTCGGGGTGCTCGATGCTGGCGGCCAGTTGGGTCACCGACAGCGACGAGGTGTTGGTGGCGATCAGGCAGTCGGCGGCAACGTTGGCTGCCACCTGCTGCAGGATGCGCTGCTTGAGCTGCAGGTTCTCGGTCGCCGCTTCGATCACCAGGTGTGCAGCGCTGAGCTGGGTGTAGTCGGTGCTGGTGCGAATGCGTGCTTTGGCGGCTGCGGCCTTATCGGCGTCGAGGGTGCCTTTGCTGACCTGGCGCTCGAGGTTCTTGCTCAAGGTGGCCACGCCGCGCTCGAGCGCTGCGTCGGAAACATCCACCAGCAGCACCTGGTAGCCGGCAATGGCGCACACCTGGGCAATGCCGTTGCCCATGGTGCCCGCGCCGATCACGGCGATCTGTTCAATGCTCATGTGTCAGTCTCCCTCAGACGCGCTCGAACACGACAGCGATGCCTTGGCCGCCGCCGATACACATGGTGGCCAGCGCGTAGCGGCCCTGGATGCGCTGCAGTTCATGGATGGCCTTGGTGGCAATGATCGCGCCTGTGGCACCCACCGGGTGGCCCAGGGAAATGCCCGAACCGTTGGGGTTGACCTTTTCCGGGTCGAAGCCCAGCTCGCGGGCTACGGCGCAGGCCTGGGCGGCGAAGGCCTCGTTGGACTCGATCACATCCAGGTCTTGTAGGTTCAGGCCGGTTTTTTCCAGCACTTTGCGGGTGGCCGGAATCGGCCCCAGGCCCATCAGCTCGGGCTCCACCCCGGCGTGGGCATAGCCCACCAGGCGTGCCAACGGTTTCAGGCCCAGGCGGCGCACTGCGTCACCGGTGGCCAACACCAGGCCGGCGGCGCCATCGTTGATACCGCTGGCGTTGCCGGCGGTGACGGTGCCGTCTTTCTTGAATACTGGCTTCATACCGGCCAGTTGTTCGGCGGTCACATCAGCACGCACATGCTCGTCGACACTGAACTGCACGCTGCCTTTGCGGGTTTTCAGCTCCAGCGCAACGATCTGGCTGGCGAAGCGGCCCTCGGCAATGGCTCGCGCGGCGCGGCGCTGGCTGGTCAAGGCCAGTTCGTCCTGCATTTCGCGGGTAATGCCGTGCTTGGCCGAAACGTTCTCGGCGGTGATGCCCATGTGGAAGTGCTGGAGCGGGTCCTGCAGCACGCCGACGGTATAGTCGATGCCTTGCAGGTCACCCATGCGTGCACCCCAGCGCGCCTGTGGCAGCAGGTAAGGGCCACGGCTCATGGATTCGGCGCCGGCCGCGACGGCCACATCGGTGTCGCCCAGCAACAGGCCCTGGGCCGCAGAGACAATAGCCTGCAGGCCAGACCCGCACAGGCGGTTGACGTTGAATGCTGGCGTTTCCTTGGGGATGCCAGCGTTCATTGCCGCAACCCGTGCCAGGTAGGCGTCACGCGGTTCGGTGGGGATTACCGTGCCCATCACCAGGTGGCCGACTTGCTCGGCGGCCAGCCCCGAACGCTCGATGGCGGCGCGGGTCACGGCGCTGGCCAGGTCGGCCAGTGGCAGGTCCTTGAGGGAACCGCCGAAGCCACCAATGGCTGAACGGACGGCACTGACGACGTAGATTTCTGCGCTGCTCATGAGGGCTCCGATTGCGAAGGCGTGGCGGGACCGGGCCAGGCTCTGCGAGAATGGTGGGCGGCCCCGAAGTGGGATCGAGTCTAGGCAAAGGCTCTGTTGCCGCCTATGCCGGATCTGTTCAAACAACCTGGCACTTTTTGCCACTCAGCATAGACAGCGAAAACCGCCATGCGCGAAAGCGATTCAGTCGCCGTGTACTTCCTCAACGCCATGCTCCACGCCCTGCGCGACACGCCCGCCGAGCGTGATGCCCAGCTGCGTGCGGTGGGCATTGCCCCGCAGCTGCTCGATCAGCCTCAGGCGCGGGTGCCGGCCAAGGCGTTCGCCCAGCTGTGGCTGGCGTTGATCCAGCGCCTGGACGATGAGTTCTTTGGCCTCGACAGCCACGGCATGCCGCTGGGCAGTTTTGCCCTGATCTGCCGGGGTTTGATCCTCGAGCCGAACCTGGAAAAGGCCTTGCGCCAGTGCATGGGGGGCTTCGGCCTGTTCCTGCGTGACCTGCGTGGCAGCCTGACGGTACGTGGCGGGCGGGCGCTGATCAGCGTGCAGTCGAACATTGCCGACCCTTTGACCCGGGTCTATGCCGAGGAAACCTACCTGGTGCTGATGATCGGCATGCTGTGCTGGCTGGCCGGGCGGCGGATTGCCATCGACCGCACGGAGCTCGCGGTGTCGCGCCCGGCCCAGGAGGACGACTTGCTGCTGTGGGGGCCGGACCTGCGCCTGGGCAGCGGACGCACCGAGGTGGAGTTCGACAGCGCTTACCTGCGCCTGCCGGTGGTGCAGGACCGGGCGGCCTTGCAGACCTTCCTGCGCAGTGCGCCACAGGGCCTGGTGATCCGCTTTCGCAATCAGAACGGGCTGGTGGCTGAGGTGTATCGGCACCTGCGGGCATTGCGCTATGGACAGTGGCCGACATTGGCCGCGCTGGCGCAGCAGCAGGGGGTCAGTGCCAGTACCTTTCGCCGGCAGTTGGAGCGGGAGGGGCGTTCGTACCAGCAGATCAAGGATGAAGTGCGCCGGGCCATGGCCTTCGAGCGGCTGCGCGAAGGCGCGTTGAGCATTGCCGAAATTGCCGAGCAGGCGGGGTTTCAGGAGCCGAGTGCCTTCCACCGGGCGTTCAAGAAGTGGACCGGGCAGAGCCCAGGGAGCTACCGGGCGCGGCTGGCCGGCCTGCGTTCTACCTGTGGGAGCGGGCATGCCCGCGAAGAAACCAATGCGGTGGATGGCACCGGCTCTGCCGGTGTTCGCGGGTAAACCCGCTCCTACAGGGCACGCACAGAATTGTAGGAGCGGGCTTGCCCGCGAATAGGCCTGCACAGGCCACCCGAAAGGATCAGGCCGGCACCATGGCAAAGCCGACGCCGAACCGGTTCCAGGCATTGATGGTGGCAATCGCCAAGGTCAGGTTGGCCACCTCGGCCGGCTCGAAGTGTTCCTGCAGGGCTTCATATTGCCCCTGCGGCGCACCCTGTTCTGGCAAGCGGGTCAGGCTCTCGACCCAGGCCAGCGCAGCGCGTTCACGCGGCGTGAAGTAGCTGGTTTCCTGCCACACGCACAAGGTCTGCAGGCGTGCTTCGGTCTCACCGGCCTTGCGCGCATCGTTGGCATGCAGGTTGACGCAGTAGGCGCAGCCGTTGATCTGCGAAGCGCGCAGGCGTATCAGCTCCAGCAGCGAGTGTTCAAGGCCGCTGTTAGCCAGCGTCTGCTCCAGGCCGACCATGGCTTTGTAGGCTTGCGGCGCGTGTTTGGCCCATTCGATACGGTTGTGCATGTCAGTCTCCAGGCGTGTGGGGTGGATATGGCGCTACTGTAGCGCCGCTCATTGGCCACCCCGATAGCCAATTTTGCGCATAAGCGGGAGGCCAATCGTCCATTCAGGTGGCCACTGACCTGCATCCAATCTCTTCATTTCTGCCAAGCCAGCCGAGCCGGGATAATGGCCAGTTCCTGCTACAAGAGAACCGAATCACAATGAGCGCTGTACTGAACCTGTTGCTGGTGATCCTGCTGGCGTTGAACCTGCGGCCGATCCTGACCAGTATCGGCCCGTTACTCGAACCCATGCGCGCCAGCACCGGCCTGGGTTACCAGCAGGCTGCCTTGCTGACGGCGCTACCGGTGCTGTGCATGGGCGTGGTGCCCCTGTTGCAACCGTGGCTGCGACGCTGGGTCAGCGAGCACGGCGGCATGCTTGGGGGCCTGACCGCGATTGCCTTGGCCTGCCTGTGGCGCCTGCAACTGGACAGTGCCTGGGCGCTGATCGCCAGTGCGCTGGTCGCCGGCCTGGGCGTGGCGGTGGTGCAGGGGATGATGCCGGGGCTGGTCAACCGCTGGTTCCCTGGCCGTCTGGCCGGGGCGATGGGGCTGTACTCGGCGGCACTGATGAGCGGCGGCGGCTTGGCGGCAGTACTCGGTCCACACATCAGCGGCCATTTCGGTTACTGGCAGGCGGGCCTGGGCGTTTGGGCGATCCCGGCCGTGCTGGCGGTGCTGGCCTGGGCCGTGCTGCGGCCGAGGCAGGAGGCGCCAAAGCTGTCTGGGGCCGCAGGCGGGCACTGGTTCGGCACCCGCCGGGCGTGGTTGCTGGCCCTGTACTTCGGCCTGATCAACGGCGGCTACACCAGCATGGTGGCCTGGTTGCCGGCTTACCACATCGAGCACGGCGGCACCGCTCAGGGCGGTGCCGACCTGGTGGGCCTGATGACCGTCTTTCAGGTGCTCGGTGCGCTTGGCTTGCCGCTGCTGCTGCGACGTTGGGCCGACAGACGCCCGGGTTTGTGGCTGGCGCTGGCGATCCAGCTGGCGGGCTTCCTGGGGCTTTTGCTGGTACCTGCGGCGGCTTCCGGGCTATGGGTCGCCATGATCGGCTTTGGCTTGGGTGCCTGCTTCAGCCAGTGCCTGACGTTGACCCTGGAACACCTGAAAACGCCTGCCGAGGCCGGCAGCCTGGCGGCGTTCGTACAGGGTATCGGCTTTATCATCACCGGCATCGTGCCGTATATCACGGGTTGGCTGCGGGATTTCAGTGGCGACTTCCAGGCTTCGTGGACGCTGTTGACCGTGACCGTGATGGCAATGCTGCTGGTGACCGCGTGCTTCAACCCGCGCGGCTATGCGGCGGCTATCGCCCGGCCGGCCGCAACAGGCAAGGCCGCACCGGTCAACTGAGGCGTTGCAGGGTATCGCGTACCCGGTCCAGCGCCGGGTCGATGTCCAGCAGTTCGATGGCGCCGAAGCCCATCAATAGCCCCGGGCGGACCGGCGCCTCGCTGAAGAAGGGGGCCAGTGAATACAGGCCGACCTCTACCTTGCGCGCGAGGTTGGCCAACAGTTCCACATCCACTGCGGGCGTAGCCAAGGCACTGAGGTGGAAGCCTGCGCTGGCGGGGATGGCGCTGAACCACGGTGCCAGATCGCCGCCAAGGCGCGCCAGGATGCGCTCGCGGCGTGCACTGTAGACCTCGTGGCAGCGGCGGATGTGCTTGTTCAGGTGGCCTTCGCCAAGGAAGCGCGCCAGCGCCCACTGCAGCAGGGTAGGGCTGTGCCAATCGCTAAGGTGCTTGGCCACGCAAGCGGCCTGCAGTACGGCAGGCGGTAATACGGCATAGCCCAGGCGCAGCTCGGGCAGCAAAGTCTTGGAGAAGGTCCCGACATAGGCGACCAGCCCATGCCGGTCCAGACGCTGCAGCGCGTCCGAGGCTGGCCCGTGGTAGCGGAACTCACAGTCGTAGTCGTCTTCGATGATCAGTGCACCCAGCTCGGCGGCGCGCGCAAGCAGGGCATACCGGCGTGGCTCGCTCATCGGCATGCCCAGCGGGAACTGGTGCGAGGGGGTGACGTAGATCAGCCGGGTGCCGTCGGCGATCTGTTCCACGCACAGGCCCTCATCGTCCACCGGCACCGATTGCAGGCGTGCCCCCAGGGCCAGGAACAATTGCCGTGCCGGCGGGTAGCCAGGATCTTCCATGGCCACCTGGCAGCCCGGTTCGACCAGCACCCGGGCGATCAGGTCCAGCGCCTGCTGGGCGCCGTTGCACACCAGCAGATCGGCTGCGCTGCAGTGCACCCCGCGCGAGTAGGCGATGTGGTGGGCAATGGCTTCGCGCAGTTCCGGCAAGCCCTGGGCCGGGAATTGGCGCTCGGGGTGGCGCTGGCTGCGGCGCAGTGCGTAGTTCAGGCAACTGCGCCACTGGTCGAAGGGGAACTGTGCCTTGCTCGAAGCACCACCGACGAAGTCATAGCGCGATGGCGCCTGCACCTGGCGTTGGCTGAGCACGGTGGCGCGCTGCTGCCAGCGCTCGAGGGAGGCGGCGCCGGCCAGGGGTATGGTGGCTGATTCGTTACTGCGCAGCGGATGGCGCGGGGTGACGAACGTGCCACGGCCGACCACGCCGCTGAGCAGGTTATCGTAGGTCAGCCGCGAATAGGCCTCGGCCACTGTCTTGCGCGATACGCCCAGTTGTTCAGCCAGCAGACGGGTGGGCGGCAGTTGGGTGCCGGCGGCCAGGTGGCCGCTGTCGATACCGTCGCGCAGTTGCTGGTAAAGCTGGTCGGCCAGGCCTTTGCGGCCCTCCAGGCGAATGTGCAGTTCCATGGGCGGGTCCGGAGCGGAGGATTGCTCAGGATAGCGGATCGGCTGCGACTCAGGTGCTTGTCACAGGCTACGATGATGCCAAGCCAACCGCTCAGAGCCGGGCGGTGCTGACAGTGATATAGCCTTTTTCTGCCAGGGCAATGCGTATCACGGTTTCATCCTCCGGCGCGTTGCGGTTGCGCTTGATGCGCACGCCTTCAACCGCCGACGCCTTCATATGCTCTGAAATGGCCCGCCCGTTCGCGTCGAAGAACACCTCGCTGGCCAGCAACTCGATGCGTTCGATCAATTGCCGGGAATGTTCATCGGTGGCGCAGAAGAACATGACCCCCGACAAGTGCGGGTCATTGTCGGGGTTGGTCATGTCATGGGCCAGCATTTCGCGCAGGCTGCTGCGCAGTTCGGCGATGGGGCGGGCGTACGGGTGCATGCGGAGCCTCCTCTGGATCGCGACCTTGCGTCCTCCAGTGCCGATCATGTTTTCTGTGGGCAGAGGCAGCAAGTAGGGCGCTTCTGAGGGCGGCGTAGGAAACGTCTTAAGATGCTGGGCGGTGGTCGAACCCCAGGGTCTACAAGGCAGCAGCCCCCGCCTTGGCCACCTGGGCATCCTGTTCGGATTTGACACCGGATACACCAATGGCGCCCACCACCTGGCCTTCCACCCGCAGCGGCACGCCACCTTCAAGGCTGGTCAGCAGGGGCGCGGTCACGAAGGCCGTGCGGCCGCCATTGACCATCTCTTCATAATCCCGCGTCTCTTTGCGCCCCAGTGCGGCGGTGCGGGCCTTTTCCATCGCGATGTAGGCACTGGCCGGTGCGCAGCCGTCCAGGCGTTCCAGGGCCAGCGGGTGGCCGCCGTCGTCGACCACGGCGATGGTCACGCTCCATTGTCGGGCCTGGGCTTCCTGGCGGGCGGCGGTCAGTACGCGGGCGATTTCGGTCTGGCCGATAACGAATTTGCTAAGCATGGGCGGGCTCCGGGTTCAAGGCGGCTTCGACGATTTCGATCCAGTGGCGCACGGGTGTGCGTCCAGCCCCATCGAGGTGGGCCTGGCAGCCTATGTTGGCCGTGGCAATGACGTGCGGTTTACCGCTTTCCAGCGCGTTCAGACGGTTGTCGCGAAGTTGCAGTGACAGTTCAGGTTGGGTCAGCGAATAGGTACCTGCCGAGCCGCAGCACAGGTGGCCATCGGGCACCGAGGTCAGGGTAAAGCCAAGCCGTGTCAGCAGCGCCTCTACCGCGCCGCCCAGCTTCAGTGCGTGCTGCAGGGTGCATGGGCAGTGGAAGGCCAGGCGCTGTTCGGCGCACAGGGCTAATTGTTCGATCGGCTCATCGCGCAGGATTTCCACCAGATCGCGGGAAAGTGCACTGACCCGTGCCGCCTTGGCAGCGTAATAGGGGTCTTTCTCCAGCAGATGGCCATAGTCGCGGACAAACGCGCCGCAGCCGCTGGCGGTCTGCACGATCGCCTCGGCACCCGCTTCGATGGCGGGCCACCAGGCGTCGATATTGCGCCGTGCCCGCTGCAGGCCTTGCTCCTGAGCATTCAGGTGATAGTCCACCGCGCCACAGCATCCGGCCTGCAGGATGGGTTGCACACTGATGCCCAGGCGGTCGAGCAGCCGCGCAGCCGCGGCATTGGTATTGGGTGACAGGGCTGGCTGCACGCAACCTTCCAGCATCAGTACCCGGCGCGCATGGCGCACTGCCGGACGCTGGCCGGGTGTGGTCACCTGCGCCGGCAACTTGCGTTTGAGTGAGGCCGGTAGCAGCGGGCGCAGCGCCTGGCCGCTGCGGGTCAGGGCCTTGAACAGTGCCGGGCGCGGCACCACCGCACGCAGGCCCAGGCGCAACAGGCGCTGGCCGAGTGGGCGTGGCACCTGCTGCTCGACCACTGCGCGGCCGATGTCCAGCAGGTCGTGGTACTTCACCCCCGATGGGCAGGTGGTTTCGCAGTTGCGGCAGGTCAGGCAGCGGTCCAGGTGCAATTGGGTGCTGGCGGTGACCGGCTCGCCTTCGAGCATCTGCTTGATCAGGTAGATGCGCCCGCGCGGGCCGTCCAGTTCGTCGCCCAGCAACTGGTAAGTGGGGCAGGTGGCGGTGCAGAAGCCGCAATGTACGCAGGTGCGCAGGATGCGCTCGGCTTCGTCGGCGCGGGCCAGGCGGCGCGAGGTTTCGCTAAGGTTGGTTTGCATGGGCTGGCCTCACAGGTCCGGGTACAGGCGACCAGGGTTGAACACCCCCTGGGGATCGAGCTGCTGCTTGAGGGCGCGGTGATAGCGCATCAGTGCAACCGGCAGCGGCGGGCTGCTGGCTGCACCGGGGGCGTAGCAGGTGGCGTGGCCGCCCACCCTGGCGACCTGGTCGCGAATGGCCTGCGCCGGTGCGCAGGTCTTGAGCCAGCGCTGGGCACCCCCCCAGTCGATCAGTTGCTGGCCGGGCAGGTCCAGCTCGCCGGTGACGGTGGGTACGGACAGGCGCCACAGGGGGGCGGCGTCGGCAAAGAACGCCAGGCGCTGCTCGCGCAGGTCGCGCCAGAAGCGGTTATCGAGCGTTTCGCCCCCCAGCCGCTGGCGTGCCGACTGCACCGACCCTTCGCCGCCTTCCAGGCGCAGGTACAGCGTTTCGCCGTCATGGCAGGCGGCGCTGATCGGGAGCGGTTGCTGGCCCCATTCGGCCAGCTCGGCCAGCGCTTCATTGCGGCCCATCGGCAGGCGCAGGCTCAGGCACAGGCGCGACCGTGGCAGCACTTTCAGCGAAACCTCGGTCAGCAGCCCCAGGCATCCGAAGCTGCCTGCCATCAGGCGTGACACATCGTAGCCGGCGACGTTCTTCATCACCTCGCCACCAAAGCGCAGCAGCTTGCCGTGGCCGGTGATCACCCGTGTACCCAGTACAAAGTCGCGCACCGACCCGGCCCACGGCCGTCGCGGGCCAGACAACCCGGCCGCGACCATGCCGCCCAAGGTGGCCTCGGGGCCCAGGTGAGGTGGTTCGCAGGGCAGCATCTGGCCGGCCTCGTGCAGGGCGGCCTCGATCTCGCGCAGGGGGGTACCGGCGCGGGCCGTGAGTACCAGCTCGGTGGGGTCGTAGCTGACAATGCCGCGGTGGGTGCGGGTGTCGAGCACTTCGCCGGCCACCGGGTTGCCGAGCATCGCTTTGCTGTTGCTGCCCTGGATACGCAGCGGCGTACCTTCGTTCAGCGCCTGGTTGACCTGCTCCAACAGCGTCTGGCTCATGTCGCGGTCCATGCTCATCAGAAGCGCTCCAGCTCGGGGAAGGGCAGTTGCCCCTGGTGCACGTGCAGGGCGCCGAATTCGGCGCAGCGGTGCAGGGTGGGAATGTTCTTGCCGGGGTTGAGCAGGCCCTGGGGGTCGAAGGCGGCCTTCACCGCGTGGAACAGGGTAATTTCGTCGCTGTTGAACTGCGCGCACATCTGGTTGATCTTCTCGCGCCCTACGCCGTGTTCACCGGTGATGCTGCCGCCCACCTTCACACACAGTTCCAGAATCTTGCCGCCGATCGCTTCGGCACGCGCCAGCTCGCCGGGCAGGTTGGCATCGAACAGGATCAAAGGGTGCATGTTGCCGTCGCCGGCATGGAACACATTGGCGACCCGCAGGCCGTACTCCGCGGACAGGTCGCTGATGCCCTTGAGCACCCGTGGCAACTCGCGGCGCGGGATGGTGCCGTCCATGCAGTAGTAGTCCGGGGAGATGCGCCCCACGGCCGGGAAGGCGTTCTTGCGCCCGGCCCAGAAGCGAACACGCTCGGCTTCGTCGCAGGCCAGGCGCACCTCGCGGGCCCCGGCTTGGGTCAGCACGGCGGCGACGCGCTCGCAGTCATCGTGAACATCGGCTTCCACGCCATCCAGTTCGCACAGCAGGATCGCCGCCGCGTCCACCGGGTAGCCGGCATGGATGAAGTCTTCAGCGGCGCGGATCGCCAGGTTGTCCATCATCTCCAGGCCGCCGGGAATGATGCCGGCAGCGATGATGTCGGCGACTGCCCGGCCAGCGTCCTCGACGCTGTCGAAACTGGCCAGTATCACCCGCGCCACCTGGGGCTTGGGCAGCAGCTTGACGGTGACTTCGGTGACGATACCGAGCATGCCTTCGGAGCCGGTGAACAATGCCAGCAGGTCGAAGCCGGGGCTGTCCAAGGCATCGCTGCCGAGGCTCAGGCGTTCGCCCTCGACCGTAAGGATGTCCACCTTGAGCACATTGTGTACGGTCAGGCCGTACTTGAGGCAGTGCACGCCACCGGCGTTTTCGGCGACGTTGCCACCGATCGAGCAGGCAATTTGCGAGGAAGGGTCGGGTGCGTAGTACATACCATGGGGTGCGGCGGCCTGGGAGATGGCCAGGTTGCGTACACCCGGTTGCACGCGGGCGTAACGCCCCTGCGGATTGACCTCGAGGATACGGTTGAAGCGTGCCATCACCAGCAGGATGCCCTTGGCCAGCGGCAGGGCACCGCCAGACAGGCCGGTACCGGCGCCACGCGCAACCACCGGTACGCCGCGCTGGTGGCAAAGCTTCAACAGCGTCTGCACCTGCTCCAGGCGCTCGGGCAGCGCCACCAGCAATGGCACGGTGCGGTAGGCCGACAGGCCGTCGCATTCGTACGGTTTGAGGTCTTCATCGCGGTGCAGGATTTCAAGATCCGGCAGGGCATCGCGCAGCGCCTGCAACAGGGCGGCCAGGTCCACGTTGGGCAGCGCGCCATCGACGCGTTCGTCGTACAGGATATTCATTGGCTCACTCGCAACGGTTTTTGTTGTTGTTGGCGAAGCGGTCACCGATGCAGCGTGCGCGTGCTAGCGTTTGGGGTCGAGTGAGATGTTGACTGGTCCTACCAGTTTCTTCGGGCAGTACTGTTTATTCACGGTTCTATCTGGCTAGATTGGCGCTATAAGTCAAAGTGGTCCTACCAGCAGGGGTGTACGCAGTGGGTACTGAAGGCAAGGCCAAGGTCGCCGACCAGGTGGCCGAACGGGTCGAGCGGCTTATCGTCGAAGGCGTGCTCAAGGTGGGCCAGGCGCTGCCGTCGGAGCGGCGGCTGGTGGAAAAGCTTGGCTGTTCACGTTCGGCCTTGCGCGAAGGCCTGCGCATTCTGCGTGGGCGCGGCATCATCGACACTGAACAGGGGCGGGGTTCGTTCGTCGCCGATCTCACCGGGCAGGCGGGTGCTACGCCTTTGATGCACCTGTTCAGTTCGCAACCGCGCACGCTGTTCGACCTGCTGGAGGTCAGGGCGTTGCTGGAGGCTGAGTCGGCGCGGCTGGCGGCGTTGCGGGCTACCGACGTCGACCGCCTGCTGATCCGCCGGCGTTACGAAGAAATGCTGGCTGCGCACGAGGCTGCGCAGGCGCTCGATGCCCGTGAGCATGCCCGCCGTGACCATGCCTTTCACCGGGCGATCAGCGAGGCGTCGCATAACCCGGTGCTGGTGCATACCCTGCAATCGCTCAGTGACCTGACGTTGAGCACGGTGTTTGCGTCGGTCAACAACTTGTACTGCCGGCCAGCGCAGAAACGCCAGATTGATCGGCAGCATGCGCGGTTGTATCGCGCAGTCATGGAGCAACTGCCCGAGCAGGCGCAGCGGGCGGCGCGTGAGCATATCAACGGCATACGCGACAGTTTGCGGGAGATCGAGCAGGAAGAGCAGCGCCTGGTCAGGGCGACCATGCGTATGGATGGCTGGGCGTGAAGCGGCCTTGTATCGGCCCTCTCGCGTCGAACCGCCGCGAAAGGGCCGGTACAGGTTTACTCAATGGTCAGCCACAGGGTCATCTTGCGACAGGATGGCCCGGGCCAGCTCTTCGTCGTTGGCCTGCAGCCCAGGATGGTCCTTGCGGGCCTGTTCAAGCGCCGACTCCACATAGGCGCCGCGGATGGCACCGCCGCTGGCGACGAACGCTGAAAGTTCGTCACGGGCCGGGATGATCCGTTTGTCATCCTTGAAGGTCGAATACAGCGAAGCGGAAATACCGGCCGAGGTGGCGACGTCGCCCGCATCGACGCGGGCCAGGGCAGCACCGGCAGGCACCAGGAGCAGCAGCGCAGGGGCGAGCAGTAGGTGGCGCATGTCGTGTTCTCCAGTAACGTGAAGCACAGGGAAATAAACCACTCAGTGTCTAAGACGGTTGAGGCGTTCGGGTAGTTCCCTTCTGCTGGCAGGAGCGTGGCGGGGATGAAGGTGCACCTGCCGCTGACGATATGGCTGAACGCACGGTTTTCAAGGTGTCGACGGAGCGCGTCATGGATTGACCGCGTCGGGACGCGCATGATTTGCTTGGGTGGAGGGGCTTCGCGGGCAAACCCGCAGAGCGCCCTGCCGATCATTCAAAGGAAACTGAAGGTTCGCTCATGTCCGACTACAGGCTGCATTGCTTCGCCGAATCCGGCAACGCCTACAAGGCTGCGCTCATGCTTGAACTCACCGGCCAGAACTGGCAGCCGGTGTTCGTCGACTTCTTCCATGGCCAGACGCGTGAGCAAGCCTGGCGCGATGAGGTGAATGAGCAGGGCGAGGTGCCGGTGATGGAGCATGCTGGCAAGCGCTTCACCCAGTCTGCGCTGATTCTGGAATACCTTGCCGAACAGACCGGCCAGTTCGGGCCCCGTGATGAAGATGAAAAGCGTGAGATCTGGCGCTGGATGCTGTTCGACAACCATAAGTTCACCAGCTATTACGCTGCGCTGCGCTTTCTGTTTTGCCTGAAGAACACCGGCGAAACCGATGTCACGCGGTTCCTGCGCGAGCGTGCCACGGCGGCTTACCGTATTGTCGACGCGCACCTGGCGAAGACGCCATTCATGGTCGGTGGCCGGTTGACCATTGCCGACCTGTCGTTGGCGGGGTATGTGTTCATGCCAGAAGACACCGGTATCCCGTTGACAGCGTTCACGCACATCGAGGCCTGGAAAGCCCGGATCCAGGCGCTGCCGGGGTGGAAACACCCGTATGAGCTGATGCCGCGCACGGCATCCTGACTCATTCACGACTAAAGCCGCCTGCACAGCGGCTACGCCAAATCATGTGTGTGGCACACCCCGAGTGGGTGCGCCGCCCGCATACTCCGGCTTCAGGTGCCCTTGCTCATCCAGCAGATAAGCATCCATCACTTCCCGCACCACCGGCCCTGCGACCCGGCCTCCAGCCTCACCGTTCTCGATCATGACCGCCACCACCACACTGGGGTGCTCAGCCGGAGCGAAGCCGACAAACAGGGCGTTGTCGCGGTGGCGCTCCAGGGTCTTGTTGCGGTTGTAACGCTCACCCTGCTTGATCGCCACCACCTGCGCGGTACCACTCTTGCCGGCGATCCGATACTGCGCGCCTGCCGCTGCGGCGCGGGCAATGCCGCGCGGGTCGTGCATGACCATCTGCATGCCCTGGCTGACCTGGTCCCAGGCATGCTTGTCGTGCAGCACGATGTCGGGCATGGGGTTTGGGTCGATCGGCGTATCGCCACCCACGGTCATGGCCAGGTGCGGGCGGTGCCACACGCCCTTGCTTGCCAGCAGGCTGGTGGCCTGGGCCAGCTGCAGGGGGGTGACCTGCATGTAACCCTGGCCAATGCCAAGGATCAGCGTCTCGCCCGGGAACCAGGCCTGGCGTCGTGTGGCGCGCTTCCACTCGGCCGAGGGCATCAGCCCGGAGGCTTCCTCGAACATGTCCAGCGACACCTTCTGGCCCAGGCCGAACTCAGCCATGTAGTCGTGCAGGCGGTCGATGCCCAGCTTGTGCGCCAGGTCGTAAAAGTAGGTGTCGTTGGAGCGCATGATGGCGGTGTACATGTCCACCCAGCCGTCGCCGCTGCGGTTCCAGTTGCGGTACTTGTGGTCATAGTTGGGCAGTTCGTAGTAGCCCGGGTCGAACACCCGGCTGCCAGGGGTGATCACCCCGCTGTCGAGGCCAGCGATGGCCACTTCAGGCTTCACGGTCGAGCCAGGCGCATACAGGCCGCGCAGGACGCGGTTGAACAGTGGGCGGTCGATGGAGTCGCGCAGCGCGGCATACTGCTTGAAGCTGATACCCTTGACGAACAGGTTGGGGTCGAAGCTGGGGTTGCTGACCATCGCCAGTACGTCACCATTGGCCGGGTCCAATACCACCACCGAGCCACGGCGGTCACCCAGCGCTTTTTCTGCGGCTATCTGCAAATGGGCGTCCAGGGTGAGGACTATATCCTGCCCAGGGGTCGGGTCCTTGTGGTTGAGCACGCGCATCACCCGCCCCTGAGCGTTGGTCTCGACCTCTTCGTAGCCCACGTGGCCATGCAGCTGGTTTTCGTAAAAGCGCTCGATGCCGGTCTTGCCAATCGATTGGGTGCCGCGGTACTCCGTGCTGTCGAGCGTCTTGGCTTCTTTCTCGTTGATGCGTCCCACATAGCCCACTGAATGCGCGAAATGCCCGGCCAGTGGATACTCGCGGATGAACTGCGGCTCCACCTCCAGGCCCGGCAGGCGGAACTGGTTCACCGCTACCAGGGCGATCTGCTCCTCGCTCAAGCCCACCATAAGGGTCACGGGCTCGAACGGTTTGCGGCCACGGCGCAGGTCCTTGTCGAACTGCTTACGGTCGTCTTCGGTCAGGCCCAGCACCTGCGTCAGGGTGTCGAGCACCTTGGCCGAGTCGCCGCCTGATCGCTCGCGGGTCATGGTCAGGTCGAAGCTGGGCTTGTTGTCGGCCAGTACCACGCCGTTGCGGTCATAGATCAGCCCGCGTTCGGGGGCGATGGGCAGCACGTGCACGCGGTTGTTTTCCGACACGGCCGTTTGTTGGTCGTGCTGCAGCACTTGCAGCACATAGAGCCGGCCCACCAGGACAGCGCACAGGCTGAACACCATGGCAGCGCAGGCCAGAAGCCGACGGTTGACCAGGTGCTTTTCCTTTTCGTGGTCCTTTAGCGGGATGGGTTGCGGCATCTGTGAATCGATCCTGAGGGGTGGCAATACGCGCGCGATCGGGCCGCGGATGCTACGCAACCCGTACCGCACCCTCAAGGCGAGTCCCGGCTGCCGGCTGGCTGGCATCGGCTGTGCGCCCCATGATCAGGGCGCTGAGGGGGAACATGAAGATTTGTTCATTGCGTAGTCATGGTGGTGAGTCAAAGGGTGGTTTTTGATGGTTTGTGGATCCACAATTCGATTGTGTTCGTTAATCGAACATCAAGTTTCTTTGGTTGTAAATTTATAACCTATTGAATTTAATAATAAAAAATATGATTTTGCCTAACGATGAGCTGAGGTTGGTCGCGCCTGATTGATAGGCAGTGCTTTCGTAACGTTGTCTGTGGATCCATTATCTGGTTGATTAGCGCCTGACAACGGCCGGAGCCCTCCTGCCGTATGCGATAACAATTACAAAAAGGGTCCAGTCATGAATGGCTATCCAGCGGCACTGAACCGTCAAGGTTCCTCCCGTTGCGCCTGCGCGTGCGCATCGTTCCTCTCGCCTGTGGCCAAGCCTGGCCGGCAGGTGACCCCATGAATACCGATCTCAAGCAACGTCTGGACAACGACCCGATGGGGCGCTTTCAGTGCCTGGCCATTGGTATTTGCATCATCCTCAACATGATCGATGGCTTCGACGTGCTGGTCATGGCCTTCACCGCCGCCTCGGTGTCTGCCGAGTGGAACCTGAATGGGGCGCAGGTAGGGCTTCTGCTCAGTGCCGGCTTGTTCGGTATGGCGGCCGGGTCATTGTTCATCGCGCCGTGGGCTGACCGCTTTGGCCGACGCCCGCTGATCCTGTTGTGCCTGGCGCTGTCCGGTATCGGCATGCTGCTCTCGGCACTGAGCCAGAGCCCGTTGCAACTGGCGCTGCTGCGTGGCCTGACCGGGCTGGGCATCGGTGGCATCCTGGCCAGCAGCAATGTGATTGCCAGTGAATATGCCAGCAAACGCTGGCGCGGCTTGGCGGTGAGCCTGCAGTCCACTGGCTATGCGCTGGGTGCGACCCTGGGCGGTTTGCTGGCGGTATGGCTGCTGGGGCATTGGGGCTGGCGCTCGGTATTTCTGTTTGGCGGCATCGTCACCGTACTGGTGATCCCGCTGGTACTGCTGTGGTTGCCAGAGTCGCTGGACTTTCTGCTGGCACGCCGGCCGGCCAATGCGCTGGCCCGGGTCAACCGCCTGGCCGTGCGCCTCGGCCAGCCGGCATTGGCGCAACTGCCGGCTGGTGCCGCACGGGCAGAAGGTGCCAGCAGCGGTTTCAAGCAGCTGCTGGCGCCGGCCATGCGCCGCACCACGCTGGTGATCTGGTTGCTGTTCTTCCTGGTCATGTTCGGCTTCTACTTCGTCATGAGCTGGACGCCGAAACTGTTGGTGGCCGCCGGCTTGTCGGCCCAGCAAGGCATCACCGGCGGGGTGCTGCTGAGCGTGGGCGGCATCCTTGGCGCGGCGCTGATCGGCGGCCTGGCTTCGCGCTGGCCACTGACGCGCGTGCTGGCGTTGTTCATGCTCATTACCGCCGCGCTGCTGGTGCTGTTCGTGGCCAATGGCGCGTCGGTCACTGCGGCGCTGGCGTTGGGCCTGCTGATCGGGCTGTTTTCCAACGGCTGCGTGGCTGGGCTGTATGCCTTGTCGCCGGTGGTCTATGACGCATCGGTACGTGCCACCGGTGTGGGTTGGGGGATCGGCATCGGCCGCATGGGCGCAATCCTGTCGCCGACCGTGGCTGGCGTGCTGCTCGATGGTGGCTGGCAACCCCTGCATCTGTACGGCGTGTTTGCCAGCGTGTTCGTGCTTGCCGCGGGTTGCCTGCTGCTGTTGCGCCCCACGACCAAGCCTGCGTCCGCCTTGCCTGCTGATGCACTGAGCCACTGAGTGCAACCCGGCTTTGCCGGGTATCTGAATGCAACTTGCTGCTCCGGGTCATGCTGGCCTGGGGCGGTCTGCTGCGCCTATTGAACGTGGAGAACAATAATAATGATGGACACAACTTGCACGCTGGCCCGTTCGGCCCTGGCAGTTTCGCTGGCGTTTGGCCTTGGTTTGCCGGCCTGGGCGCAAGAGGGGGGCTTCTTTGAAGATGCCAAGGGTGGGCTGACACTGCGCAACTACTACTTCAACCGCGATTTCCGCGACCCGGGGGCCCCCAAGGGCAAGGTTGAAGAGTGGGCCCAGGGTTTCATCTTCAAGTTCAGCTCGGGCTACACCCCGGGGCTGATCGGTTTTGGCCTGGACGGTATCGCCCTGTTCGGCGTGAAGCTGGACAGCGGCGGCGGGACCAGCGGCTCTGAACTGTTGCCGGTGCACGATGACGGGCGGGCGGCCGACGACTACGGTCGAGCCGGGCTGGCGGCGAAGCTGCGTATGTCCGCGACCGAACTGAAGGTCGGGGAGTTGTTGCCGGATATTCCACTGCTGCGTTACGACGATGGCCGCCTGCTACCGCAGACCTTCCGTGGTGCCATGCTCGACTCGCGGGAAATCGAAGGCCTGAGCCTGCAGGCCGGCCAGTACCGTGAGGTGAGCCTGCGCCACTCTTCGGACATGCAGGACCTGTCTGCCTGGGCCGCGCCCGGGGTCACCTCGGACGGCTTCAACTACGCCGGCGCCGAGTACCGCTTCAACCAGCAGCGAACACTGATCGGCGCCTGGCACTCGCAGTTGGAGGACATCTACCAGCAGAGCTACTTCAACCTGCTGCACAGTCAGCGGGTAGGGGAGTGGACGTTGGGGGCCAACCTTGGCTACTTCATCGACCGGGATGACGGGCAGGCGCGCATCGGCGACATCCAGAGCCGCACCGGCTACGCCTTGTTGTCAGCTTCGCACAGTGGCCACACGCTGCACCTGGGGTTGCAGAAGGTCAGTGGTGACAGCCAGTGGATGTCGGTGTACGGCAGCAGTGGGCGAACCCTGGGCAACGACATGTTCAACGGCAACTTCAGCAATGCTGACGAGCGTTCGTGGCAAGTGCGTTATGACTACAACTTTGCCGCGCTCGGTGTGCCAGGGCTGCTGGCCATGGTGCGGTACGGGCATGGCGAGAACGCCACCACGGCGGCGGGCAGCAATGGCAAGGAGTGGGAGCGCGATACCGAGGTGAACTACACCTTCCAGAGCGGGTTTTTGAAGAACCTCAACATCCGGCTGAACAACGCGACCAACCGGCGCAGCTTCAACAGCGACTTCGACCAGACGCGACTGATCGTCAGCTACCCGCTGACCTTGTAGGAACGGGTTCAGCCGCGAACACCGGCGCAGCCGGTGCGATGTTCCGCGTCGCCTGCTTCGCGGGTAAACCCGCTCCTACATCTACGGCGCATGTCTTGCGCCCGGTTGGTTTCTTGGCACGCGCCCCCCCGTAGGAGCGGGTTCACCCGCGAACACCGGCAAAGCCGGTGCCATGTTCCGCGTCGCCTGCTTCGCGGGTAAACCCGCTCCTACATCTACGGCGCATGTCTTGCGCCAGGTTGGTTTCTTGGCGCGCGCCCCCCGTAGGAGCGGGTTCACCCGCGAACACCGGCAAAGCCGGTGCCATGCCTCGCGTCGCCTGCTTCGCGGGTAAACCCGCTCCTACACAGGTCAGCAACAACCCCACGGCTTGCGCTAAGATGCCCGCTCATGTCTTTGGAAGTCGCCTGGATGAGCAAACCCGGTCAAATGGTGCTGGTTGCGTTGCGCAAGATGATCGCTTCGGGCGAGCTGGCGGCCGGCGAGCGCTTGATGGAAGTCCCAACCGCCGAACTGTTCGGCGTTTCACGCATGCCGGTGCGCATGGCATTTCGCACCCTCGAACAGGAAGGCCTGCTGGTGCGTTTTGGTGGCCGGGGGTTTCAGGTGCGTTCGGTCAGCGCCGATGACATCGCGGGTGCGGTCGAGGTGCGCGGTGTGCTGGAGGGGTTGGCGGCGCGTCAGGCTGCAGAACGTGGCTTGTCGGTGCAAGCACGCGCTGCGCTGCAACAGTGCCTGGTCGACGGCGATCAATTGTTCGACAAGGGCTTTGTGAGCGAAGACGACTTGCAGGTCTATCACGACCTGAACATGCGCTTTCATCAGGTGATCATCGACGCCAGCCACAACCCGGCCATTGCCGTTGCCTTGGCGCGCAACGATCACCTGCCATTCGCCTCGGTCACCGCACTGGCGGTGGACCGCCATGACCTGGCTCGCGAGTACCGGCGCTTCAACTTCGCCCATATGCAGCACCACGCCGTGTTCGACGCCCTGGTCAACCGCCAGGGTGCCCGCGCCGAAGCGATCATGCGCGAGCACGCCAATGCCACCTTGCGCTATGCCGAAACCTTTGGTGGGGCAGCGGCGGACGTGAGCATGAAAGTCATCCTGCCCTCGTCGTAAGCCGGGTCAGATGTCCAGCACCAGCAGCGGCGTCTTCGAGCGCGAGCAGCAGGGCGTGAACTGATCGTTCAGGGCCTGTTCCTCTTCGGTGAGAAACAGATCGCGATGGTCCGGTGTGCCCTGCAGCACGCGTGTCAGGCAGGTGCCGCAAATACCCTGCTCGCACGACATGGCGATCTCGATACCGTTGTCTTCCAGCACCTGCACCACGGTCCGGTCGGCTGGCACCTCGAACACCTGGCCCGTGCTGCCCACCTGCACCGAGAAACTGCCATCGTTGCTGGCATCCACCGGTGCTGCGGCGAAGTACTCGCGGTGCAGGTTGGCCTCCTGCCAGCCCAACCCCTTCGCGCTGTCCAGCACATGCTGCATGAACCCGCCGGGCCCGCATACATACAGGTGCACATCAGCTTGCGGGTTGCCCAGCACCTGGGCGATGTCCAGCGCCGTTTCCGGCTGCTCGTCAAAATGCACGAACAGCCGATCGGCGAACGGCGCGCTGCGAATCCGCTCGACAAACGCCGCTCGCTCGCTGGAGCGGGCACAGTAGTGCAACTCGAAGGCCTGGCCGCTGTGGGACAGCTGCTCGGCCATGCACAGGATTGGGGTAATGCCGATGCCGCCAGCGAACAGCACACTGCGCTGCGCACCCTCGGCCAGCGGGAACAGGTTGCGTGGCGCACTGATACGCAGCCGGGCACCGGCCTGTACCTGCTCGTGCAGGCTACGTGAGCCGCCCCGCGAAGCCGGGTCGTTGAGCACGCCTATCAGATAGCGATGGCGTTCTTCGGGGTGGTTGCACAGCGAATACTGGCGCACCAGCCCGTCGGGCAGGTGCACGTCGATATGGGCACCGGCGCTGAACGCCGGCAGCAGGCTGCCATCTGCCGCTGCCAGCTCGAAGCTGCAGATACCCTGCGCTTCATCGTTACGGGAGACCACTACGGCATCGATCATGTCGGCTGTTCCTCAGGCAGGGGTGGCGCTGGTGGCGATCAGTTGCGGCTGCGGCGCCCGCTCTTTGGCGATGATCCGCTCCAGCACTTTGCGTGACTGCACGCCGCCGGCATCGATGTTCAGCTTCAGCAAGTTGCGCTCGGGGTAGGCCAGCAGGTTCTGCTGCTGGCGTTCGAGCATTTCCAGGTCTTCGCTGAAAATCTTGCCCTGGCCCTCACGAATGTTGTCGGTCAGGGTCTGGTCGTGCGCAGCGAAATTGCGCGCCATGCCCCAGAAGTACCAGATAGAGGTATCGCTTTCCGGAGTGATGAAGTCGACCACGATGCTCGATGCCTTGTGCTGTGCCTCGGCGTGATAGCCGCCCTTGCCGGCATGCGCTACACCCACCTCGATCAGCACATGGCTAGGTGGGGTGAAACGGCAGATCTGCCAGCGGTCCACCGGTACATCGTCGGCCAGGCCGTTGCCACGCAAGGCCATGCGCCAGAACGGCGGCGCCATGATGTTTTCCATGTGCCGGGCGGTGACCACTTCGTCGCCGGTGACGGTGGTGACCGGCGGTGCCTCGTCGATCTCCTTCTGACCGATGCTGGACGCGTGCACATAGGTTTCATGGGTGAGGTCCATGAGGTTGTCGATCATCAGGCGGTAGTCGCAACCGATGTGGAACAGCCCGCCGCCGTAGGCCCACTCATCATTCACCGCCCATTCCAGATGCGGAATCAGCGCCGGGTCGGCCTGCGCCTGGTCACCGGGCCAGACCCAGATGAAGCCATAGCGCTCGACGGCCGCAAAGGTCTTGTTGCAGGGGAAGCCACGCACCCGTTGGCCCGGCATCGACACGGTCTTGCCGTCGCAACCCATCACCAGGCCGTGGTAGCCGCACACCAGGTTGCCGTCCTCGACATAGCCCAACGACAACGGTGCGCCGCGGTGCGGGCAGAAGTCCTCGACGGCGGCGATTTGATTCTCTCGGGCGCGGTAGAACACGATTTTTTCCCCGCAGATCTGCCGGCCCAGGGGTTTGGTGGCGATTTCGTCGGGGGTGCAGGCGACGTACCAGGTGTTTTTAGGGTACATGGGAGGCTCTCCGGGGTTTTGTTTTTATTTAATGGATCCATTAAGGCCGCGACTGGCATGCAGGTCAATGAGTTTTGCTTGGTAGCTACGGATTCTGTGCGATTATCGGTTTTTAGTGGATCCATTGATAGGGCGCCCTTGCGATTCGAGGGGGCGTCTGCAGCAGCACGTCGTCTGAACAGGAAGGCACCGCGAGATCGATCAAAGCGGCCAGTGCAGGAGCAGGCTTGGCCGAACCTGCTATGCCTAAAGGGACACCCCACCCATCAAGGCCACTCGATGCTAGCCATCGAACAACTCTACAAATCATTCCCCACCCCCCAAGGCCCGCTTCCCATATTGCAGGGGGTAGACATGCGCCTGGCGCGGGGCAGCAGCCTGGCGCTGATGGGCGAGTCGGGCAGCGGCAAGAGCACTTTGCTGCACCTGTTGGCTGGCCTGGACCGAGCGGACAGCGGCCGTATTCTGATCGACGATGTGCCGCTCGATGGCCGTTCGGAAGCGTCGCTGGCGCAGTGGCGACGGGAGGGGATCGGCCTGGTGTTTCAGCAGTACAACCTGATCAGCAGCCTGGACGTGGGCCTGAACCTTACCTTCCAGGCACGTCTCGCCGGGCGGCATGACCCGCAGTGGGCGGCTTACCTGGCGCAGCGCCTGGGCCTGGCGGACCTGCTTGAGCGTTACCCGGAACAACTGTCTGGCGGCCAGCAGCAGCGCGTCGCCATCGGCCGTGCGCTTGCCGGGCGCCCGGCCTGGCTGTTGGCTGACGAACCGACCGGCAGCCTCGATGAAGCCAGCAGTGACGAGGTGCTGAGTTTGTTGCTGCAGTTGGTCGCCGAAGCCGGCAGCGGGGTACTGATGGTGACCCACAGCCCGCGGCTGGCGGCACGTTTGCAGCATCGTTGCTACCTGCAGGCCGGCCGTGTGCGGCCCGAGCAGGGCTGATGAAGCTTTTGTCGCTGGCCCTGTTGGCGCTGCTCAGCCACTGGCGGCGCCATCGTGTGCAGTGCTTCAGCATCTTCACTGGCCTGTGGCTGGCCACGGCGCTGTGGACCGGTGTGCAGGCGTTGAACAGCCAGGCACGCAGCGACTATGCCCGGGCCAGCGCGGTATTGACCGGGCCGCTGCAGGCGCAACTGATCGCGCGCAATGGCGAGCGCTTCGATCAGGCGTTGTACGTGCAACTGCGCAGGCAGGGCTGGGCTGTTTCGCCGGTACTGGAAGGGCGCTTGCGCTTGCCGGGCGAGCCCGCACGCAGTGTGCGGCTGATCGGCATCGAACCGTTGAGCCTGCCGCCTGCCGGCAGCATTGCCGGGGTGCAGGTGCAGGCATTCGACCTGCAAGCGTTCATCGGCACGCCCGGGCAAGCCTGGGTTGGGCCAGATACCTTGCGTCAGCTGGACACCAGCCCTGGGCAGCCGACCCGCGACAGTGAAGGGCAGTTGCTGCCGCCTATGGTTTTGCAGCCTGCGTTGGCACCCGGGGTCATCGTGGTGGACATCGGCCACGCGCAGACGTTGCTGAACGCACCGGGCCAGTTGTCTCGTCTGCTGCTGGCTGATACGCCCGGGCCGTTGCCTGCGGATATTGCCCGCCACCTTGAACTGCAGCCGCGGCAGGACGATGGCGGCTTGCAGCGCCTCACCGACAGTTTCCACCTCAACCTGACCGCCCTCGGCCTGCTGGCGTTCGTTGTCGGCTTGTTCATCGCCCACGCCGCGATCGGTCTGGCGCTGGAGCAGCGCCGTGGGCTGATCCGCAACCTGCGCGCGTGCGGCATCAGCCTGAAGACCCTGCTGGGTGCCCTGGTGCTGGAGCTGGGCCTGTTCGCGGCAGTGGGTGGGCTGGCCGGGGTGGCCAGTGGTTACGCATTGGCCGCGTGGCTGTTGCCCGACGTGGCCGCCAGCCTGCGTGGTCTGTATGGCGCCCAGGTCGCCGGCACGTTGAGCCTGCCGGCGGGGTGGTGGCTGCTGGGTGTGCTGGTAAGTGTACTCGGGGCATTGCTGGCCGGGCTGGAGAGTGTAATGCGTGCTGCCCGGTTGCCTTTGCTGGCGCTGGCGCAACCCCAGGCCTGGCGACTGGCGCAGGGGCCGTGGTTGCAACGGCAGGCTTGGCTAGCGGGCCTGCTGCTGTTGCTGGCCTTGGGCTGTGGTGTATTCGGGGCTGGCCTGCTTAGCGCGTTCGGCATGCTGGCAGGGTTGCTGCTGGCGGCGGCGCTGCTGTTGCCGGTCTTGCTCGATCGGGTACTGGCCTGGCTGGCGCGTCGTTGCCACCGGCCCTTGGCGCAATGGTTCGTGGCTGACAGCCGCCAGCAACTGCCAGCCTTGAGCCTGGCGCTGGTCGCCCTTTTGCTGGCGCTGGCTGCCAGTGTTGGCGTGGGCAGCATGACCGAGGGTTTTCGCAAGACGTTTGTCGGTTGGCTTGATCTGCGCCTCTCCGCCGACCTGTATGTCACCCCACGGGATACGGCCCAAGGCTTGCAGATAGTCGAGTGGCTCAAGCAGCAACCTGTGGCCAGCGTGGTCCTGCCCGGCTGGCGCGCAGACATGCAGCTGCAAGGTTGGCCGGTGCAAGTGCAGGGCATTGTCGATCACCCCGCCTATCGAACGCGCTGGCCATTGCTGGAAAAGCATTCGCGCGCCTGGCAGCAACTGGCCAGCGGACAAGGTGTGATGCTCAGTGAGCAGTTGGCCAGGCGATTGAACCTGCAACTGGGCGACAGCCTGCAGCTGCCCGCAGGCACGCCAGCCTTGCCCGTGGTCGGGATCTACGCCGATTACGGCAACCCCAAGGGGCATGTACTGGTCAATGCTGGCTGGTTGCGCGCCCACTGGCCACAGGCAACCCTGGCCGGCTTGAGTGTCGACCTGAGCGCTGAACGGGTGCCGGTGCTCAAGGCCGCGCTGCAACAGCACTTTGCCCTGGATGACAGCCGGGTGGTCGAGCAGGCGCGCCTGAAACGCTGGTCGACCGACGTCTTCAACCGCACCTTTACCGCCACCGCAGCCCTCAACAGCCTTACCCTTGGCGTGGCCGGTGTGGCGTTGTTCATCAACCTGCTGACCCTGGGCCAGGCCCGGCTGGGCCAGTTGGCACCGCTGTGGGCGCTGGGGGTGCGGCGCATGCAACTGGTCTGGCTGAGCCTGGGGCAGACACTCATGCTAAGCAGCTTCACCGTGCTGCTGGCAATCCCGCTTGGGTTGCTGCTGGCCTGGTGCCTGGTCGCGGTGGTGAACGTGCAGGCATTCGGCTGGCGTTTACCGCTGTATGTGTTCCCCATGCAACTGCTGCAGCTGACCGTGCTGGGCATGCTCACCAGCCTGATCGCCTGTGCCTGGCCGCTGTGGCAGCTGGCGCGCCGCCAGCCGCGCGAACTGTTGAGGCCGTTGGCCGATGAAGCTTAATGCGTTGCTGTTGCTGAGCGGGTTGTTGTGCGGCTGTGATCAGCCAGCACCGCAGAGCTATGCCGGGCTCGGGCAGCAGGCTGGCGAGTTTAGCCAGGTGACCCGCGATCATCGTCTGGTATTCCCGCATGACCACGGTCCCCACGACGGCTTTCGTATCGAGTGGTGGTATGTCACCGCTAACCTCAAGGACACCCAGGGCCGAGATTGGGGTGCCCAGTGGACACTGTTCCGCTCAGCCCTGCGCCCCGGCCCGGAGACCACCGGCTGGAACAGCCCGAACCTGTGGATGGGGCATGCAGCACTGACCGGGCCGGGTGGCCATCAGGCTGCTGAAACCCTGGCGCGAGGGGGGATCGGCCAGGCCGGCGCGCAGGCCCAGCCGTTTCGCGCATGGATCAATGACTGGGTGTTACAGGGCCGGGGCGGCATTGAAGACCTGCAGATGGTCGCAAGTGGCGAAGGTTTTCGCTATGACTTGCAGTTGCACAGCGATCTTTCCTTGGTGCTGCATGGTGAGCAGGGCTACAGCGAAAAATCAGGCAAGGGCCAGGCTTCGTACTATTACAGCCAGCCGTTCTACCAGGTCCAGGGGCAGGTCCAGCGTGGCAGCCTGTGCATCGCGGTTACCGGGCAGGCCTGGCTGGACCGGGAATGGAGCAGTCAGCCGCTGGCGCCCGGGCAGACCGGCTGGGACTGGTTTTCCCTGCACCTGGACAGTGGCGCCAAGCTGATGCTGTTCCAGGTACGGGAGGCCCACGGGGAACCGTATCGCGCCGGGACCTGGGTAGGGCCGCAAGGGGACGTGATGGCGCTGGACGCCGCACAGATTCAGCTGCAGGCCCTGGCCTGGTCTGCGCAGAAAAACGGCAAGCAGGTGCCCACGCGTTGGCGGGTGCAAGTGCCGGACCATGGGGTGGATGTGCAGGTCGATGCCGTGGAGCCGCAGGCGTGGATGCAGACACGGTTCCCGTATTGGGAAGGGCCGGTACGCTTGAACGGGAGTGCGGGCGGGCGCGGGTATCTGGAGATGACCGGGTACTAGTGCAACAACGTTTGCGCAAGACAGATGCGCCCACAAAGGTCGCGCCAGGCCCTTCAATCCTTGATCAGCCCTCGCAGCACTGCCCGCGCTTCTTCAGTACGCAAGCACTCGATGAACAGTCGGCTTTCCCGCGCCACCGTGGCCTCCAGCTCTGCCCGCTGGCTGTCCTTGAGCAGCCGCTTGCTGATCCGCAGTGCCGCCTGCGGGTAGCCTTGCAGCTGCCGCGCCAGCGTGCGGGCAGCGTCCAGGCACTGTTCGCCGTTTTCATGCAGCTCATTGGCCAGCCCCCAGGCCAGCATCTGTTCGCCATCCAGCAATGCATTGGTCAGCAGCAAGCGTGCCGCCCGGGCCTGGCCAAGCACACGCGGCAACAGCAGGCTGGAACCAAACTCCGGGCACACACCCAGCGGCGCGAAAGGCATGCGCAGCTTGGTCGAGCGGCTGACCAGCACCTGGTCGCAGTGCAGCAACAGGGTGGCCCCGATGCCGATCGCCGCACCACTGACCGCTGCGATCAGCGGCTTGTCCAGGCCCATGACCACCCGCATCAGGCGGAACACCGGGCTGTCCAGGTCGCTGGGTGGGTTGTCGAGGAAGTCGCGAAGGTCGTTGCCAGCGCTGAAGCAGTGCGGCCCACCGGTGATGATGATGGCATCGACAGCGGGGTCTTCACCTGCCGCCAGCAACAGGTCGCCCAGCAGCTGGTACATGGCAGTGTTCAGGGCATTGAGCTTGTCGGGGCGGTTGAAGGCCAGGGTCAGCAGGCCTTGGTCCAGCTCGCGTGTGATCAGGTCGTTCATGGCAGCCGCTTTTGTTGTTGTGAGGGGGCCCTGCCGGGCAGTGGCGCTTAGGGTTTATCACGCAGTCCGGCTTGTTGTACAGTCGTTCAGTCCAGCCCCTAACCAGAGACCCACCGATGACTCAGGAAGCCCGCTACCACCGCATGCTGCCGGAACTGCGCAAAGCCAACCTGGTCGAGGCGACCCTGGTGTGCCTCAAACGCCATGGTTTCCAAGGGGCTTCGATCCGCAAGATCTCGGCTGAGGCCGGGGTCTCGGTCGGGCTGATCAGCCACCATTACGCGGGCAAGGACGAACTGGTGGCAGAGGCTTACATGGCCGTCACCGGTCGGGTGATGGGTTTGTTGCGCGAGGCCATGGCCCAAGCTGCGCCCAATGCCCGCGAGCGGTTGTCGGCGTTCTTCCGTGCCTCGTTCTGCGCCGAGCTGCTCGACCCGCAATTGCTCGATGCCTGGCTGGCCTTCTGGGGCGCGGTGAAGACCGCCGACGCGATCAACCAGGTGCACGACCACTCCTACGGCGAGTACCGCAACGAACTTGGCCAGCTGCTGGCCAGACTGGCCGAAGAGGAGGGCTGGCAGGGCTTCGATGCCGACCTGGCGGCCATCAGCCTGAGCGCCTTGCTCGACGGCCTGTGGCTGGAGTCGGGCCTGAACCCCGGCACCTTCACCCCCGAGCAGGGCGTGATCATCTGCGAGGCCTGGGTCGACGGCCTGCAGGCCGGCGGCCGGAGGCGCTTCAGCCTGTCCAAGGGCTGTTGATCACCTGTTCAGTAACGAGTACGCTGCTGTCGCGAGTGTGTAGAACAACACCAATAAAAAGAGACAACACGCAATGACGCCTCGGGTATTGATCGTCGATGACGATCCGCTTATTCGTGACTTGCTGCAGGCCTACCTGTCCCAGGAGGGCTACGACGTACACTGCGCCGACACCGCGGAAAGGGCCGAAGCCCTGCTTGCCAGCCAGGATGTCGACCTGGTGCTGCTGGACATCCGCCTGCCCGGCAAGGACGGCCTCACCCTGACCCGCGAACTGCGGGTGCGCTCGGAGGTTGGCATCATCCTCGTCACCGGGCGCAATGACGACATAGACCGCATCGTTGGCCTGGAATGCGGTGCAGATGACTACGTGATCAAACCACTCAACCCCCGCGAACTGGTGTCCCGGGCGAAAAACCTGATCCGCCGCGTGCGCCATGCCCGCGAGGCGCACCCCGCCCCGGCCTGCGCGCAATCGCTGAAGCAGTTCGCCGACTGGGCGCTGGATACCGACCGCCGGCGCCTGATCGACGCCCGTGGCGGGCAAACCCTGCTGACCCACGGCGAGTTCCAGTTGCTCAGCGTGTTCCTGCGCAACAGCGGCCACACCCTCAGCCGCGACCAGTTGATGGACCAGATTCGCAACCGCGAGTGGGTGCCCAACGACCGCTCCATCGACGTGCTGGTCGGCCGCCTGCGGCGCAAGCTGCATGACGACCCCGCCGAACCGCAGTTGATCATCACCATTCACGGCACCGGCTACCTGTTCACCGCCAGCGTGGCAGCATGATTCATCGCGCCTGGCGATTGGCGCTGGCCTTGACGTGGCCCACTCTGCACGCCAGTGCCGGTGAACCCGTGCGTTACTGTGACTACCCGGTGTACCCGCCCATTTCCTGGAGCGACGGCCACCAGGTGCGCGGCCTGGCCCCAACCGTGGTGCGCGAACTGTTCGCGCGCATGGGCTACGAGGTGCAAACCGTGGTGCTGGGCAACTGGAAGCGCTGCCTGATGGACGCCGCCGCCGGGCGGGTGGACGTGGTCCTGGCCTACAACAGCGACCAGCGTGACCAGCGCATGCGTTTTTCCACGGAGCCGGTGGTGCGCGAGGAGGTGGCCGTGTTCTACAACCGCAAGCGACCGGTGCAGTTCCAGCAGCTGGAGGACCTGGCCGGTTACCGCGGCGGCCTGCTGTACGGTGAAAGCTATGGCGCCGAGTTCGACCGCTTCGTCGCCCGCCACCAGAACATCGAGCGGGTATCGTCCAGTCAGCAGAATTTCGGCAAGCTGATCCGCGGGCGCATCGACTACGTAATCCAGGAGCGGCGCACCGGCCAACTGTTCATCGAGCACCTGCCCGGTGCGCAGGACATCCGCGTATTGCCCAGCGCGCTGAGCGTGGACTACCTGCGGGTAGCCGTATCGCGGCAATCACCCCTGAGCCAGCACATGGACGAAATCGACGCGCAGTTGCGGCGCATGAACCAG
Source organism: Pseudomonas sp. GLN_2 (assembly GCF_043106005.1). Classification (NCBI taxonomy): domain Bacteria; kingdom Pseudomonadati; phylum Pseudomonadota; class Gammaproteobacteria; order Pseudomonadales; family Pseudomonadaceae; genus Pseudomonas; species Pseudomonas sp. GLN_2. The sequence goes on from NZ_JBICMC010000108.1 coordinate 59,922, forward strand.
GCTGGCGAGATCGCGCGCTGGCTGGAGCAGAGCGAGGTCACCTACCGCGACATGATCAACCTGCCGGCAGATGCCCGATGATTCGCCTGCACACCGATGGCCTGCTGCGACGCCTGCTGCGGTTCATCCTGTTGTTCAGCCTGTGCTTTACCGTACTGGCCAGTAGCGTGCAGCTGTATTTCGAATACCGCCGCGAGATGCGCGACATCGAGGCGCGCATGGCGTTGATCCGCGCAGGCTACCTCGCCAGCCTGGAGCGCAGCCTGTGGGACTTGGACGAGGCGCAGCTGGATACGCAATTGCGCGGCCTGGTGGATTTTTCCGACGTGGCCCGGGTGCGCTTGGTTAGCGATGATTTTCAACTGCTGCGAGGAGAGGCCGAACCCAAGGGGCCGCTGCGCATCGAGCGCTTCCCCCTGGATTATCAGCCCCCCTCGGGCCCCGCCAGGCACCTGGGTGAGCTTGAAGTGAGTATCGACTTGGGTGCGGTGCACCATCGGTTGTATGCCACCGGCCTTGCCAGTTTGCTGTGGATGGGCGTGTTCCTGTGTGGCCTGGCAGTGGCGCTGTCGGGGCTGTTCTATCGCCTGGTCACCCGCCATCTGCAAGTGATGGCCGAGTTCGCCCGGCGTATTGGCGCCGGCCAATGGCAGGAACCGTTGCGCCTGGGGCGCCGCCGTTCATCGCGCCCTGACGAGATCGACACGGTGGCCAATGCCCTGGACGATATGCGCCGCGCCATCCTCAGCGACATTGAACGCCGCGAGCGCGACCGCCTGGCGTTGCAAGACAAGCGCGACGAACTGCAGGCCATGGTCGAACGACGTACCGCCAGCCTGGCCCGGGCCAAGGATGACGCCGAGGCCGCCAACCTGGCCAAGTCACGCTTCCTGGCGACCATGAGCCACGAACTGCGCACCCCGCTCAACGGTATCCTGGGCATGGCCGAGCTGCTACGCGGTGGCCGGCTGGAAGCGGCCGACCGTCAGCGCCTGGAAGCCTTGTACAAGGCCGGCGAGGGGCTGTTGGCGATTCTCAACGAAGTGCTGTATTTCGCCCGGCTCGAAGAAGGTGAGAGCCGCGCCGAGCTGGTCGGCTTTTCGCTGCGCCAGTTGTGCCAGGAAGTGCTGGCGCTGCTCGAACCCATGGCCGCGGACAACGGCGACACACTGCATCTGGAGATTGATGAGCAATTAGCCGGTTACCAGCACGGCGCCGAGCAGTACCTGCGTCAGGTGCTCAGCAACCTGCTGGCCAATGCCATCAAATTCACCGAGCACGGCCAGGTGCGGCTCAAGGTGCAGGTGCTGGTCAGCGAGGCGACCACGCAGCGCCTGCGGCTGTCGGTCAGTGACAACGGCATCGGCATCGAGCCGGCCGTACAGGCAAAAATCTTCGACCGCTTCGTCCAGGCCAGCGAGGCCGTGGCACGCCGCTACGGCGGCACCGGTCTGGGACTGGCGATCTGCAAGCACCTGGTGGAAAAGCTGGGGGGCTGCATTGGCCTGGACAGTGTACAAGGGCAGGGCAGCTGCTTCTGGTTCGAACTCGACATCGCCCTTGGGCAGCCGGTTGCGGCCAATACCCCGGCCCAGTCGGTCAGCGCCAGCCTGGATATCCTGGTGGTCGAGGACGTCGCGCTGAACCGTGAGGTGGCGAGCGGCCTGCTGGTGCGCGATGGCCACCGGGTGAACTTTGCCGAGGATGCCGGGCAGGCCCTGCAGTTGTGCGCACAGCGGCGCTTCGACTTGATCCTGCTGGACGTTCACCTGCCCGGCATGAGCGGGGTGGAACTGTGCCGGCAGCTTCGCGCCACCCCCGGGCCTAACCACCACAGCCGGATCGTGGCGCTGACCGCTGGCGTGCAACCGGGGCAACTGTCGGATTACCTGGAAGCCGGCATGCAAGGTGTGCTGGCCAAGCCCCTGCGGCTGGCCAACCTGCGCCAGGCGCTGGCCGACGCAACGCCGACTGAAGAGGCCGGTATTGACGCGAACATGGACTGGTCGCTGCTGGCCACCCACCGCTCGCTGCTGGGCGAGCAGAAGCTGCAGGGCCTGCTGAATGTGTTGCGCCAGTCACTGGAGCAGCACGCCACGGCGTTGGCCGAGGCGCTGCCGGCCCAGGACTTTACCGAGGTGCTGCACCTGGCCCATCGCCTGGCCGGCAGTTGCGACTCCCTGGGTTTTTCTGGCCTGGCTGCGCTGTTGCGACGCCTGGAAGACGCAGCCCGCCAGCATGATGGGCAGGCGCTGAACGCACTGGCCGAGCCACTGGCAAGCCAGCTCGGCCAGGCCCGTGCGACCCTGGAACAGCTGATTCAGAGCTGACGTACAAAAAACTTACGACTTTTTACATCTTCGATCCGTTCGTACAACGGCACCTTACATCCGTTTCCAATAATCCATGGCAACCGTGTTGCACGCGGTCCATGAGGCTTATTGGAGACAAGAATAATGACATGCCGTAGCGCTCAGCCCCTCGTTCGCATTGCCAAACGCACCTGCCGCAATGGTGAGGTGCGCCATGACTGACAACGTTGAAAAGATCCAGCTCACCCGCGCCCTGAAAAGCCGACACATCTTCATGCTGTCGCTGGGTGGGGTTATTGGAACCGGCCTGTTCATGGGCTCGGGCGTAACCATCAATCAGGGTGGGCCGGTGGGCGCGATCCTGGCTTACCTGGTCGCCGGCTTGCTGATGTACCTGGTGATGGTCTGCCTGGGTGAGCTGTCGGTGCAGATGCCAGTGTCCGGTTCGTTCCAGGCCCACGCCACTAAGTACATTGGCCCGGCCACCGGCTTCATGATCGGCTGGGTGTACTGGATGAGCTGGGCCACCACCGTAGGCCTGGAGTTCACCGCTGCCGGCATGTTGATGACCCGCTGGTTCCCGGAGGTGCCTATCTGGTACTGGTCGGCGTTGTTCGTGGTGGTGCTGTTCGGCCTCAACGCCCTGGCCACGCGTGCCTTTGGCGAGGCCGAGTACTGGTTCTCGGGCATCAAGGTGGCAACCATCCTCGGCTTCATCGTCATTGGCCTGCTGGTGATCTTCGGTGCCATCCCCCTGAGCAGCGGGGCACCCGCACCGATGCTGAACAACCTGGTGGGCGAGTCGCTGTTCCCCCACGGCCTGTCGGCAGTGTTCGCGGTGATGATGACCGTGGTCTATGCCTTCCAGGGTTGCGAAATCATGGGGGTGGCGGCTGGTGAGACCGAGCACCCGGAAAAAAGCATCCCGCGGGCGGTGCGCAATGTGGTGTTCCGCGTGCTGATCTTCTATGTGCTGGCGATTGCCGTGCTGTCGGCCATTGTGCCGCACGAGCAGGCCGGGCTGATGGAAAGCCCGTTCGTGCAGGTGTTCGACATGGTCGGCATCCCTTACGCCGCCGACTTGATGAACTTCGTCATCCTTACGGCCATCCTCTCGGTGGGTAACTCTGGGTTGTATGCCTCCACGCGCATCCTCTGGGCCATGTCCAAGACTGGCATGGCACCGAAAAGCCTGTCGCCGCTGAGCAAGCGTGGCGTGCCGCTGCGGGCGCTGAGCATCACCCTGTGCTTTGCGCTGATTTCGCTGATGACCAGCTTCGTTGCGGCTGACACGCTGTTCATGGTGCTGATGGCGGTAAGCGGTATGTCCGGCACCGTGACCTGGATCGTCATCGCCCTGGCGCAGTACCGCTTCCGCAAGGCCTGGCTGCGCGACGGCGGGCAACTGCAGGACCTGAAGTACAAGGCGCCGCTGTACCCGCTGGTGCCGCTGCTGTGCATCACCCTGTGCAGCTCGCTGTTCGTGTTCCTGGCGCTGGATGAAACCCAACGACCGTCGCTGTACTGGGGCTTTGGCTTCATTGCCCTGTGCTATGCGGCGTACTTCTTCGTCAACCGCCGCCGGCAGGGCACCTTTGAGCCTAGCGCGTCTGGCGTTTGATTCACGATTGCCGGGGCCGCTTTGCGGCCCCTTTCGCGACACAAG